>SBFV01000230.1 GCA_006227775.1 Gammaproteobacteria bacterium
CTATGACAGCAGCGCCATCAAGCCGGAGTACGTCGAGATCCTACGCGCCCATGCCCGCTATGTCGCTACCACCCCCAAGGCCAAGGTGATGCTGGAGGGCCATACGGACGAGCGCGGCACGCGGGAATTCAACCTGGCCCTGGCGGAGGATCGGGCCCAAGCGGTGCGCCGCTTCATGCGCGCCGAGGGCGCGGGCGATGTCCAGGTCGGCATGCTCAGCTTCGGTGAGGAAAAACCCACTCAGCCTGGCCAGGGCGAGCCCGTCTGGGCCCTGAACCGCCGCGTCGAACTTGTCTATTGATGTCGTCGCCCTGAATCGTCGCTCGCACCCGTCTAGTGAGGTCATCAGTCATGCAGCAGCATCTCCCCTCTCTCGCCGTCGCTGGTCTCCTGGTCTTGGCTCCGGCCCTGTCTCCCGCCGAGGATCTCGAAGGTCGCGTGAACCGGATCGAGAACATCCTCGACAGTCAGCGCGCCTCCGACCTAACCCTCCAGGTCCAGGCCATGGAAAGGGAGATGCAACGCCTGCGGGGTCTGGTGGAACAGCAGCAGTTTGAACTCGATCGCCTGCGGCGTCAGACGGCCCAAGGCCCGGCGGCGGAAGGTAAGGCGCCACCGGCGGGGCCAGGAGTGGCGGCGGCCCCGGGGCAAAAGCAGCCGGAGCCGGCGGAAGCGCCAGCAACCGCCGCTACGCCCGCCGGCCAGCAGCCGGGTGGGTCCCGTGCCGGGGTCGAGTCCTCGGTGCCCCCCCTGACCGCCGTCGCCGCACCCGAGTCCCCGGCGTCTCCTTCGCCACAAGAGATGCCTAAGCCGCAGGAGGCCGGGGCGGACCAGGGGGCGACGGCGGAGGCCGCGGAGCCGCCCGCGGCCAAGCCTGCCAAGGGCGAACAGGAGGCCTATATCAAGGCCGTCGAACCCCTGAAGCAGCGCCGTTTCGAGGAGGCCGCCGTCAGCCTGACCGACTTTCTGTCCCGCTATCCCAACAGCGCCAACGCCGACAAGGCCCACTTCTGGTTGGCCGAGACTCACTACGTCAACCGTAACGTCACCGCCGCCCTGAAGGAGTTCCAGACCGTCCTCAAGGACTACCCCAAGAGTTCCAAGGTCCCCGGGGCACTGCTGAAGATCGGCTACATCCAGGATGACGCCAAGGACCCCCGCGCCGCCCGCGCTACCTTGCAGGAACTGATCCGGCGCTTTCCCCAGAGCGGCGAGGCCCGTCTGGCCCAGGCCCGGCTGGATCAGATGACCCAGGAGGGCCGCTGAGCGCTGAGGGAGGGAAAGGGCGTCGGCGTGAAGACCTGATCCTGCGCGCCGCCGTTCAGGGCCCGTGGTTCCGACCCGGGCGACGGGGGGAAGCCCAGAGCGTCAAACAGGGGTGGTCTCCGGGGCCAGTTAGGGCCCGGTAGGAGCGGGGGAGGCGCGGGAGAGGGCCCCAGCGCTCAGGGCAGCCGTTCGATCTCCCGGATCAGGGCCTGATAGCGGTCCCCCAACTGAGCGGGCATGCCCCCCTCCTTGGCGCCGGCGCAGCCCCCGGCATCCTTCAACCGGGTGAGGAATTCCTCCTGGAGCCGGGCCTGGGCGCGGCGATAGGACTTCTCGGGGAAGAGATCGTCCTGGACCCTGAGCACCGTCAGGCGGAACTTACTGGCCAGGAGCTTGTTGAGATTGTCCGTGCGGCGTCCGGACTGGTCGCTGCGACAGCGGGCGTGGTAAAGATCCACCTCGGTGGCGGCGGTCACGGCCTCGACCAGCAGTCTGACGGTCTGCTCGTCCAGCGAAGACTGGGCTGAGGCGGGGAGGGGTGCCAGGCCTGCCGGTCCCAGCAAGGCGGGGACCAGGAGCCACAGCCCGCCCCAGTTGATACCTCTCCGCCGGGATTGAATCGCCATCGTCAGAGGTTCCTGAGGGTGAAGATACCCAAGGCAATGGTCGGCATGCCCGGAACGGGTGGCCTGACCGCGAAAGCAACTGCTTCGGGTATCGCTTCCATGAGCGGTGAAATCAACTCCGGCCGTACACCGGTATGGCGGCCCCGCTGATGGCGCGGGAAGCGGCGGAGACCAGGAAGAGGATGACGTCCGCCAGGGCATCGGTCCCCACCCAACGGCCATGATCCGCGTCCGGCATGGCGGCCCGGTTTTCCGGGGTGTCCAGGGTGCCAGGCAGGACGCAGTTGACGTTGATGCCGTCATCCCGATGTTCTTCCGCCAGACTTTCGGTGAGGCGGATGACCACGGCCTTGGAGGCGCAGTAAGGTGCCATGTGGCCCTGTCCCTTGAGGGCGGCGCGGGCGGCGACGTTGACGATGCGACCCCCGCCCGCCGCCAACAGGTGGGGAATGACGGCGCGGCAGGCATTGAAGACGGTGCGGGCGTTCAGGTCCATCATCCGATCCCAATCCTGGTCAGGGGTCTGGTGGAGGGGTGGGCCCATGGTGAAACCGCCGGCGATGTTGGCCAGGATATCGATGCCGCCGAAACGCTCCCGGACGGCGGTGACGGTCCGCTCCATCGCCTGGGGGTCGGTCAGGTCGACGGCGAAGGCCGCGCTCTCCCCCAGGCCGGGCCGGGCGGCCTCCAGACCCTCGGCATGCAGGCCGAGAAGGGCGATGCTCGCCCCTTGGCTGGCGAGGGCCTGGCAGACCGCCCGCCCGAGATTGCCGGCGGCGCCGGTAACGATGGCCACCTTACCCTTGAGTTCTGACATGAAAAGCTTCCCCTTGCGCTAGGTGTGGTGATTAGGCGTTTGGCTCATATCGTCATGTTGGGCTATCCAACCAGCGCCGCAAGTCCCGCCGGGTCCGAGGCTGGTATGATACAACCCTCCTCGCCTCCTCCGGAAACACGCCCGCCCGTCTTCCCTACCGTCATGACCGAATGGTTATTGCTCCTGCTCCCGCTGGCGGCCGCCTCGGGCTGGTGGGCCGCCCAGCGCAGCCTTCAGCGGGCGAGCACGGGTGGGGCGCCCGATCCGGCCTATTTTCGGGGTCTCAATTATCTGCTCGATGACCAGCCGGACAAGGCCATCGACGTCTTCGTCAAGCTGGCGGAAATGGACAGCGAGACGGCGGAGGTGCAACTGGCCCTGGGCGGGCTCTTCCGCCGGCGGGGCGAGGTGGATCGGGCCATCCGCGTCCATCAGGGGCTCATGGCCCGCCAGGATCTTGCCAAGGCCCTGCGCGCCCTGGCACTCCAGGAGCTGGCGCTGGACTACATGCGCGCCGGGCTCCTCGACCGCGCCGAGCGTCTCTTCGAGGAACTGACCCAGTTTCGCGACCATCGGCGGCGGGCCCTCCTGAGCCTGGTCGACATCTACCAGCAGGAGAAGGACTGGCGCCGCTGCCTGGAGACCGCCGACCGGCTGCAGAGCTTTCTCGGCGAGTCCATGGGCGTGGAGATGGCCCATTACCATTGCGAATTGGCTGAAGAGGCCCTGCGCCTGGGCGACGACGAGGGGGCGGCGGCCTCCTTGCGCGCTGCCCTGGGGGCGGACGCGGGCTGCGTGCGGGCGACGCTGTTGCTGGCGCGCCTGGCCCTGGATCGCGGCGAGCCCGATCGGGCCATCCATTTGTTCCAGCGGGTGGGGGACCAGGGGCCCCGGTTCCTCCCGGAGATCCTTCCCGGCCTGCTGGAGGCTTTTCGCGGCCGCCCACCCTCGGACCTGTTGGAGACCCTGCGGGCACTGTACCGGGCACATCCCAACGGCGCCCTCCTGTTGGCCCTGGCGGACGTGGTCGAACGGATCGAAGGGCGCCAGCCGGCCATCCGCCTGCTGGTCGAATATGTCAGCAGCCGCGCCGATCTGGCAGCCGTCGAGCGCCTGCTGGAGTTGCGGGAAATGCCTCTGGCCGCCGAGGGGGCCGAGGCCCTGGGAATGCTGCGCGCCCTGAGCCGGGTGGCCCGGCAACTGCGCTCGCGCCAGCCCCGCTACCAGTGCGATCATTGCGGCTATGCCGCCCGCCGTCTGCATTGGCAATGTCCCGGTTGCAAACGCTGGGCGACCATTCTCCCCGTC
>SBFV01000101.1 GCA_006227775.1 Gammaproteobacteria bacterium
GTGGATATCGTCGACCGGGAACTGGGCCGCTCCCTGGGCGGTTGCCGCTATCACGTCGCCCACCCCGGCGGTCGCCACTACGAAACCTTCCCGGTTAACGCCTATGAGGCCGAGAGTCGCCGGCTGGCGCGCTTCTTCCGCTTCGGCCACAGCCCCGGGCGGCTGGAGGTGGCACCGGCCCAGCCCAGCCGCGATTTCCCCTTCACCCTGGACCTGCGCCGCGCGGGCTGAGCCATTGTGGATCGGCACCAGAGCAATCTTGTCCCGCCTGGGCCCCTATCTGACCCCGAGGGATCAGCGTCCAGCCCCCAGGGGGCAGCGCCCGACCCCGAGGGGCGGGCCGGCAACCCCTTCAGCGGGATCTCCGCCCCTCCCCTCGCGGTCTGGGACGAGCTGCGCGCGGCGGACGGCTCCCTCAGACCCGCCTGGGCGCGCTTCGCCGAACTCCTCCCCCCCTTGCCGCCAGGGCATGACCTGGCCGCCGAGCTGGAGCGGCGCCGGCGCCAGGTGGAGGAGCGGATTCTGCGCGATGGCGTCACCCACAACGTCTTCGGCCCCGAGGGTGCCGCGACGCGACCCTGGTCGGTGGAGCTGCTGCCCTTCCTGATCGCCCCCGAGGACTGGGCCCGCATCGAGGCGGGCCTGACGCAACGGGCCAGCCTGCTCCAGGCGATCTTGGCGGACCTCTATGGCCCCCGGCGACTCCTGGCGGAGGGCCTGCTGCCGCCGGCCCTCGTCTTTCGCCATCCCGGTTACGCCCGGCCCCTCCATGGGGTACAACCGGCCGGGGGCCGTCATCTGCTCATCATCGCCTTCGACATCGCCCGGGGGCCGGAGGGGGGCTGGTGGCTGGTGGCTCAGCGCACCCAGGCCCCCTCGGGTCTGGGGTATGTCCTGCACAACCGGCTGCTGGTCATGGGCCAGTTCCCCGAGGCCTTCCGCGAGTTACGGGTACAGCACATCGCCAGCAGCTACCGGCGGCTGCTCGACGCCATGGAGGGGCCAGCGCGCGAACTGGCCGGCGGCCAGCCACCGCGGCTGGCCCTGCTGACGGCCGGCCCTTACGGCGAGACCTGGTACGAGCAGGCCTATCTGGCCCGCTATCTGGGTCTCACCCTGGTCGAGGGCGGCGATCTCCAGGTGCGGGACGACCGGTTGTGGCTGAAGACGGTGGAGGGGCTGGAACCCGTCCATGGCCTGTTGCGCCGGGTCGACGACGACTGGTGCGATCCCCTGGAGTTGCGTCCCGATTCGGCGCTGGGCGTCCCCGGCCTGGTGCAGGCCTTCCGCGCTGGCCAGGTGGTGATGGCCAATGCCCTGGGCAGCGCCGTTCTGGAGTCGCCGGCGATCCTGGGCTTTCTGCCCGCCATCGCCCGCCGGCTGCTCGATCAGGAGCTGCTTCTGCCCGCCCTCCCCACCTGGTGGTGCGGCGAGCCAGCGGCCTGGGCCGCCGTCAAGGACCAGTTGGACGATAAAAGGGCGCGGGGCACCTTTCCCCAGGGGGAGCGGACCTCGCCGCTGTTGGCCATGGACGCGGCGCGCATCGCGGTGGACCCGGATGCCTGGACCATCCAGAGCCGGTTGCGGCTTTCCCACACCCCGCTCTGGGAGGGCCGGGGCTTCCGGCTCCGTCCCGCCCTGGTGCGGGTCTATGCCATCGCCGATGGCCAGGGCGGCTGGCAGCTCCTGCCGGGCGGCATGACCCGGGTGGCCCGCCGCGAGGAGGCCAGCGTCTCCCTGCAGCGTGGCGGTACCAGTCTGGACACCTGGGTGCTGACGGAGGGGCCGGTGGACCCCTTTTCCCTGCTCCCCGGCAAGCTCTCCGTGGACGAGGTGCGCCAGCGCCGCCGTCCCCTCAGCAGCCGCACGGGCGAGAACCTCTTCTGGCTGGGGCGCTACACCGAGCGGACCGAACAACAGGTGCGCCTGGCGCGGGCCACCCTGCTGCTCATCGCCGACGACGGTGCCGCCAGCGGTCCCCTGCTGGAGGCCCTGTCCACCCTGGGCGCCAGGGCCGGCCTGGTCCGGGTGGGGGTCGGGGTTGGGGTGCCTGGTCCAGGGATCGCCCCCCGGGATTACGAACGGGCCCTGCTGCGGGGCCTGGCGGCCAGCGGGGCGGAGGTGGGGCTGATCCCGGGCATCCCCTTCAACCTTCAGGCCCTGGAGCGGGTCTCCATGGCCCTGCGCGACCGGCTGTCCACCGAACACTGGTCGCTGATGCAGCGCATGCGGGTCATCTTCTCCCGCAGCCTGATGCCGGCGGAGGAGGGGCTGCCCGTCATGGCCAAGGTCCTGCCGGCTCTGGATCGGCTGGCGGTGCAACTGGCGGCGGCCACCGGGGCCCAGTCCGACCGCATGACCCGCGACCTGGGCTGGCGGCTCCTCATCCTGGGCCGCCTGCTGGAACGGCTGGTCGGTCTGACCCAGAGCCTGGAGGTCTTTCTCGCGGCCGGCGCCCAGGCCAGCACCGCCGGCGTCTCCCACCTGCTGGAGCTGTTCGACAGCACCATCACCTTCCGCGCCCGCTACCAAGGGCACGAGGACCTGCTGGCCCTGGCGGACCTGCTGGTGCTCGACGACACCAATCCGCGCGCCTTCGCCGGGGTGTTGCGGCGCCTGCGGACGGAGCTGTCCAAGCTGCCCGGTGCGGGAGGCGTTACCGGCAGTGCCGCGGGGGGTGCCACCGCCAACGCCATCTCCGGCGCTGGCGAAGGGGGGGCGGTGTCTCTGGTGGCCCGCTTGCCCGCCGCGGGCGTGGGGATCACCCTGGAGGATCTGCGCGACGTCGATGACGTCGCCCTCGCCTCCTTCCTCGGGGACCTGGCGCGGGATCTGAATCAGCGGGCTCTGTCCCTGGCCGAGGCAATTGGCCACCGTTATTTCGCCCTGGCCGATGGCCCCGATCAGGTCCAGCACGCATGAGTCACCCTGCGAACGAGGTGGTGCTGGAGATCCTGCACGAGACCACCTATGACTACGAACTGGCGGTCTCCCTGGCCCATCATCTGGCCTATCTCCAGCCCCTGAGCGACGCCCACCAGCGGTTGCTGGCCCATGAACTTCAGGTCGATCCCCAACCCGCCCGCTGTCGCGATGGCCGGGATGTCTTCGACAACTCTTGCTGCTATCTCACCCTGCTCAAGCCCCATCGGCGGCTCAGCGTCATCGCCCGCAGCCGGGTCTGGGTGGCGCCGCGCTTCACCGGACTGGAGCCGGAGGCTTCGCCGCCCTGGGAAGCGGTGCGGGACCGATTGCGCTACGTGGCGGGAGCCCCGTTCGACCCGGCGGTCGAATTCGTGCAGCCTTCGCCTTATCTGCCGCGATGGGATGACCTGGGCGACTATGCCGCCCCCTCCTTTCCCCCCGGCCGGTCGTTGGCGGCGGGGGCGATCGACCTGATGCAACGCATCCATGGCGACTTCCGCTACGAGGCCCGCAGCACCGAGGTGGACACCCCCGTGGCGGAGGCCTTCGCCCAGCGGCGGGGCGTCTGTCAGGATCTCGCCCATGTCATGGCCGGCGCCCTGCGCCTGCTCGGCCTGCCCGCCCGCTACGTCAGCGGCTATCTGCGGACCCGCTCGGCGGCCGGGGCCGAGTTGGTGGGGGCCGATGCCTCCCATGCCTGGGTCCAGGTCTATGCCCCGGGCACGCCGGGGGTGCCGGCGGACGGCTGGCTGGATCTCGATCCGACGAATGACATCATCCCCGGTGTCGACCACGTCCGGATCGCCATCGGGCGTGACTACGGGGATGTGGCCCCGCTGCGGGGCGTCATCCGCGGCGGCGGCCAGCACCGCCTGACGGTGGGGGTGACGACCCGACTGGCTGAGATATAGTTCATCGCACATCCATTTTCGGTTTCTCCGGATCGGGTGGCGTCTGGCGGGGGAGGCCGTAAATGCGTCCTCGGTGGCGTGACGACTGCATCCTTGCGCTCGACACCCCCACCAGACGCCCCCCGACCCTCCCCATCGATGACAACAACGGATATGCGACCTCTTCACTAAGGTATCCCGCTGACTTGCTGAAGGGGTTGACGACATTCTGGATTGGTGCGGATCTTGCTAAATCAAAGCCATGCAAGGTCAGCCGCTTTGTGCCCGGTGTCTGGCGATCGGCGACCAGCGTCCGACGACCCTGCGCCATCCCGTCGGCGACCTTTGCCGCCCCATCATCAGACCAGCCCCGGAGTCCGCGCCATGGCCGCAACATCTCATCCTCGCCCTGCTTCTTCGGCATCGGCCTTGGAACCCGCCATCCTCACCCTTGGTGGCCAGCAATACCCCTTACCGGTGGTGGAGGGCAGCGAGGGCGAACGGGGCATCGACATCTCCAAGCTGCGCGACCAGACCGGCCACATCACCTTGGACCCCGGCTATGGCAATACGGGGAGCTGTACCAGCGCCATCACCTTCATCGATGGCGAGCAGGGCATCCTGCGTTACCGGGGCATCCCCATCGAGCAGTTCGCCGATAACACCACCTTCACCGAGGTCGCCTGGCTGCTGATCTTTGGTCATCTCCCCAGCGAGGCGGAATACCAGGAGTTCTCCCAGGACCTGACCCGTTTCGCCTACCTCGACGAGGGCATGAAGCATCAGTTCGAGGGGTTCCCGCGCACGGCGCCGCCCATGGCCATCCTCTCCGCCATGATCAACGCGCTGTCCTGCTTTCATCCCGAACTGCACGAACTGGAGGATGTGGACCAGTTTCGCCACGCCGCGGCGCGGCTGATCAGCAAGATCCGCACCATCGCCGCCTATGCCTTCCGTCATTCCCGGGGACTCCCCTACATTTATCCGGACCCGGCTCTGCGCTATGTGCCCAACTTCCTGCACATGATGTTCTCGCAGCCCTATCAGCAGTATCTGTGCCCCAGTCTGGTGCGCAAGGCCCTGAACCTGATCCTCATCCTGCATGCCGATCACGAGCAGAACTGTTCCACCTCGACGGTGCGCATGGTCGGTTCCAGCGGAGCCAATCTCTTCGCCTCCTGCGCCGCCGGGGTCTGCGCCCTGTGGGGGCCCCTCCATGGCGGGGCAAACGTCGAGGTGCTGGAGATGCTGGAGCGTATCCACCAGGGCAATCTGACCGCCGAGGATTACGTCAAGCTTGCCAAGGACAAGTCCAGCAAGGTGCGGCTGATGGGTTTTGGCCACCGGGTCTACAAGAACTTCGATCCCCGCGCCCAGATGCTGCAGAAGGTGGCGGAGGAACTGGTCCCCCTCATCAGCGGCGACGACCCGCTGCTGGATATCGCCCGCCGCCTGGAGGATATCGCCCGTTCCGACCCCTACTTCATCGAACGTAACCTCTATCCCAACGTGGACTTTTACAGCGGCATCATCCTGCGCGCCATCGGCATCCCGACCAACATGTTCACCGTTATGTTCGCCATCGGCCGCCTGCCGGGCTGGATCGCCCACTGGTGGGAGCAGAATCAGGCACCCGGGGGGCGCATCGCCCGGCCGCGGCAGATTTATACCGGACACCGCCAGACCGACTACATACCGCTGGAGAGTCGGGGCGGTGTTTGAGCGGCCGATCGGGTCATAGCGCCGGCGCGGCTTGCATTTCTCCCGGCTGGGTCTTCAATTGAAGTTAAGGGGTCCATGGCCGCGGGCCTGGCAGTCAGTGCCCGCGGGGCAGGGGATCCCGGTCGCGGAATGAAGGAGGTCGGATCATGAAACTGCCGTTGCAAATCACCCTGCGCGATATCCCCCCCTCCGAGGCATTGGAGGGGGCCATCCGCGAAAAGGCGGAAAAGCTGGACCAGTTCTATCCGCATATCATGGCTTGCCGGGTCACGGTGGGGATCAACGGTAAGCACAAGCATCAGGGACAGGAGTTCGCCGTAGCGGTGGACCTCAGCGTTCCGGGCCGGGAGATCGTCGTCAATCGGGATCACCACGAGGATGTCTACGTGGCCCTGCGCGACGCCTTCGACCATGCCCGGCGTCAGCTTGAGGAGTTCGCCCGGGTCCATCGCGGGGACGTCAAGACGCACGAGATGCCGGGGCGGGGCCAGATCGCCCGCCTGTTCCCGGAGGAGGGCTATGGCTTCATCAGCGCCCCGGAGGCGGGCGACCTGTATTTCAGCGCGGAGAACGTGGCGCACCCCCGTTTCGATCAACTGGAGGTCGGCATGGCCGTGAGCTTTCTGCAAGAGGCTGGCGGTGAAGGGCTGCAGGCCAAACGGGTAACCGCCGTGTAGCTTGGCCTGGCGCAACCGAACATGGGTGCGGGAACGACATAGCGTCTGAGCGATGTCCGCTCCACCGACTTGGGCGATGGCCTGGTGTCAGATCTGGCGGTCATGGCGCAGGGAAAATAGTCTAAAGACCAGGACCTGACGGCTGGGCCGTCGCCTCCATCCACGCCAGCAGGCTTTGCAGTGGCATCCTGGCGGCGGCCGCGTCCCCATCCAGGGCAGCATGTAGTTGTTCCAGTGCCCGTTCCAGTACGAAAAGCCGGAGTAGGGCTCGTGCCTGAATCCATCCCTCCGCCCCTTCAGTAAATCCGGGGGCATCTTGGAAGGTGGCCTCGTAGGCGCTGACCAGGCGGCGGCTCAATTCGTCCCGCCAGCGGGCCAGATACGGGGCCAGGGCATCGCGTTGGATAGGCCGCTGCCGGCAGACTTCTTCCAGGGCCTGGCGGGCAACCAAGGCCCCCGACCAGATGAGGCTGGCCAGGTCCACCAAGGGGCAGCGTTTGGCGCGCCGCTCCGCCAGGGGCCGCTCCGGATTCCCCGCGAAATCGACCAGTACCAGGTCATTGCCGGCCACCAGAACCTGGCCAAGGCCCAGGCTGCCATGGCAGCGGGTCTTGACCGCCTTCACGCGGGAGGGCATGAGGGCCGCCAGCCGGGACAACAGCTCTTCGCCACGGTAGCGCAGTTGCTCCGCCGCGGCACGGGCCTCGGCGGGCAGGAACGCCAGCCCGGCGGCCAAGCGGTCCAGCACCGTTCTGGCCTTGGCTTCCAGATCCCCGCGCCAGGCGGCCAGGTCGTCGGCGGTGATTGGTTCCGGGGCAAAGGCCGGGTCCGCCGTCGGCCTTGCCAGAGCCAGATGGAACTCCGCCAGGCGCCGCCCGAGGCTGTCCAGCAGGGCGCCCAGGGCCATGAGGGCGGGGTCGTCTTGCCAGGACAGGAGCCGTTCGCCCCCCTGCTCACACAGGCGGCCCAGCAAGTCGAGGCAGCGGGTCCAGAGATCGCCCTGATTGAGCAGATAGGCCTGGATCGTGATCAGGACGCTGGTTTCACCGTTGGCGGCGCGCCAGTCGGCGAACCCCGCCAAGGGGATGATCGGCATGGCGGGTGATGCCTCACCCAGGTAGCGGAGCATCTCAACCTCGTGGCCAACATCCGGGCGCAGACGCCGGTAGCCCTTCAGGAGAAGCCGCTCGTCCAGCACCGCCCAACTGTCAGCGTGTTCGGTCAGCAGGCGCAGCCCAGCCCCAGAGCGGGGTGGAGGCAGCCGCGCAAAGTCGGGAGTGGGGGTAAACCTAAGTTGCCCGGAGCCACAGGGCAGTTCCCCGCCCGAGCCCACGGCCTGAACCAAGGCGCGCACGAAGGTCTCATCGGCAAAGGCGTCATAGAGCAAGCCCGGCACCGCATGCCGGCGTACCCGCGCCAAGGCCGCCGCGGCCGGGGCGCCGACGCCGGACGGCTGGTCGCGGCCTTCCCAACGGATGCTCAATGGCAGGAAGTAGTCCTGGATCTGCCCATCCTCGAGAAGAACCCGCGCCAGGCTGATCAGTGACTCACCCCAGACCTGTCGCTCGCCCAGGGCCACGGCGCGGATGTCGGCCGCCCGGGGGGCAAACCAGCGGCGGGTGGGCAGATAGCGCGGCAGGATCTGCCCCTCGAGCTGGGCCAGGGCACGTTCCATGGGCTCCCGGCGCTGAGCCAGGCCCGGCTGGAGGCTGCTCCAACCCTCCGGCAGCACCAGGGTCTTGAGCCGCAGAGCCGGCAGCCGGTCCTCGTGCCAGGCCGGGGGCTGGGCATCCCGTGAGAGCAGAAACCAGTAAAAGCCATAGCCGGGAAGGGTCAGCAGGTAAGGCAGCTCGCCGATGGCCGGGAAGGGCGTTTGGCACAGCATCTCCACCGGCACCCGGCCCTTGAAGTCGCTCAGGTCCAGTTCCACCGGTTGGGCGCCCCGCGCCAGGTTGGCGACGCAGAGGACCACCTCATCGGCTCCCGCTCCCCCGTCTCCTGGCCCACCCTCGCGCACATAGGCCAGGATCTTGCGGTTGCCCGGATGCAGCAGGCGCAGGCCGCCGCGCCCAAAGACGCGATAGGCCTTGCGTACGCGGATGATGCGTCGCATCCAGTTAAGCAGGGAGCTGGCCTCACGTTCCTGGGCTTCGACGTTGACCGCCTGGTACCCGTAGATCGGGTCCATGACCGGCGGCAGATAGAGCCGCTGGGGGTCGGCGCGGGAGAAGCCGGCGTTGCGGTCCGGGGACCATTGCATGGGGGTGCGGACGCTGTTGCGGTCACCGAGGTAGATGTTGTCGCCCATGCCCAGCTCGTCGCCGTAGTAGAGGATGGGACAGCCGGGCAGGGACAGCAACAGGCTGTGCATGAGGCGGAGCTTGTCCTGGTCATTGTCCAGCAAGGGCGCCAGGCGGCGGCGGATGCCGAGATTGACGCGCATGCGCGGGTCCGCGGCGTACGCCTGATACATGTAGTCCCGTTCGCGGTCGCTGACCATCTCCAGGGTCAGCTCGTCGTGGTTGCGCAGAAAGATGGCCCACTGGCAGTTTGGCGGAATCTCGGGGGTCTGTTCCAGGATCTCGACCACGGGGTGGCGGTCCTCCTGAGCCAGGGCCATGTACATGCGCGGCATGAGGGGAAAGTGGTAGGCGACGTGGCACTCGTCGCCAGCGCCAAAGTAATCACGCACGTCCTCGGGCCACTGGTTGGCCTCGGCCAGGAACATGCGGTTGCGGTAGCGGGCGTCGACCACGGCGCGCATCTGGCGGATGACGGCATGGGTCTCCGGGAGGTTCTCGTTGCTGGTGCCGTCCCGCACGCACAGATAGGGGATGGCGTCCAGACGCAGGCCGTCCACCCCCTGATCGAGCCAGAAGCGCATCACGCGGATGATGGCCTTCACTACCCGGGGGTTGTTATGGTTGAGATCCGGCTGGTGGGAGAAGAAGCGGTGCCAGTAGTACTGTTTGGCCACCGGGTCCCAAGCCCAGTTGGAGCTCTCGGTATCGGTGAAGATGATGCGGGTCTCGGCGAAGCGACGATCATCGTCGCTCCAGACATAGAAGTTGCGTTTGCTCGACCCCCGTGGCGCCTGGCGGGCGGCCTGAAACCAGGGATGCTGGTCGGAGGTGTGGTTGATGACCAGTTCGGTGATAACGCGCAGACCACGGCGATGGGCGGCGTCGATGAAGCGGCGGAAGTCCCGGCGGGTGCCGTAGGCGGGATTCACATTGCGGTAATCGGCGATGTCATAACCATCGTCACGCATCGGCGAAGGGTAGAAGGGCAGGAGCCAGATGCAGTTGACCCCCAGGTCGCGAATGTAATCGAGCTTCTGGGTCAGACCCAGGAAGTCGCCAGTGCCGTCGCCGTCGCTGTCCATGAAGGCCTTGACGTGGGTCTGGTAGATGAGAGCGTCCTTGTACCAGAGTGGATCATCGATGAGGCTGGCCCCGTGCATCTTAAGTCTCCCGGCCCGGAAAGGTGCCCATCGCGCTTTATTTTACGGCCTGACCCGGCCCTTCCGCCAGGAGGCGGAGTTGACGACGGGGACCGTGCCGATCACCAGCCCGGGCCTCCTCCGCCTCTCGGATGAACTACACTTTTTCCCGAGGGCGCGCCGGCTTCCCCGAGCCAGCCCCCGGGACGGTCCATCCCTGGCCAGGAAGTTATGGCAGACTTTGCCGTTCGGCTTGACGAAGGAGGTCAGCGCGGCCCGCTACCGATGACCAGCAGCGTTCACCCCATGCCGTTCGGTGCGGAGGTCCGCCCCGGGGAGACGCGCTTCCGGCTCTGGGCGCCGGCCGCGCGAGGGGTCGAGCTATGCCTGTGTGACGGTGGTGGAGCGCGGTCCCCCGACTGGACAGCCCGCCCGGCTGCCGACCGCGAGCAGGCCCGGCCCATGACCGCCCTGGCCGACGGCTGGTTCGAGTGTCTGGCCACGGGCGTCGGTCACGGCGACCTTTACCGCTACCGCATCGACGCTGGCCTGGCGGTGCCGGACCCCGCCTCCCGCTTTCAGCCCCTGGGGGTCCACGGCCCCAGCCAGATTGTCGACCCCGCCGCCTTCGACTGGGGTGAGGGGCCCGGAGCTGAGGATGGCTGGCACGGACGGCCCTGGGAAGAAGCCATCTTTTACGAATTGCATCTGGGGACCTTCACCCCGGAAGGCACCTGCCGCGCCGCCGCCGGTCGCTTGGATTACCTGGCCGACCTTGGCGTCACCGCCCTGGAATTGATGCCGGTGGCGGCCTTTCCCGGCAGGCGCAACTGGGGTTACGACGGCGTGCTGCCCTTCGCGCCCGCGGCCTGCTATGGCCGTCCGGAAGAGCTCAAGGCATTGGTGCGGGCGGCCCACCAGCGCAGGCTCATGGTCTTCCTCGACGTGGTCTACAACCACTTCGGCCCCGAGGGCAACTATCTGCACCTCTACGCCCCCCCCTTCTTCACCGAACGCCATCACACCCCTTGGGGGGCGGCCATCAACTTCGACGGCGCCGACGGCCGCCCCGTCAGGGACTTTTTCATCCATAACGCCCTCTACTGGCTGGAGGAGTACCGCTTCGACGGCCTGCGCCTGGATGCCGTCCACGCCATCCGCGAC
>SBFV01000340.1 GCA_006227775.1 Gammaproteobacteria bacterium
CCCTCACTGCTGATGCCGCCCCACAACTGGGACTCCGCGGCGAACAGCAGTTCCGAGGCGGTCCGGGGTTGCAGCAGGCGCCACCAGGTGCGCAACTGGCCGCGGATGGCGCTGGCCCGTACGGGCAGTTCCTGATCCACCACCCCGGCCTTGACCCCACCCCCGTAGAGGGGGGTCAGGGTCCGTCCCGGGTAGCGCCGCCAGGGGGTGGCGGTCTCCTCTTTCCCCGCCTGCCATGCCTGGGTAAGGGCTTCGGCAGTGGCGGTTCGCGGCTCTCTGCGCATGGTGTTACGACGCCTCCTCTCGGTCCGGTGGACGAAAACGACGGGATAGGGGCCTCCCCTGGGGGGCGGTGCCAGCCGTCCCCCCCTGCTGGCTCAATTCTCCTCTGGGCTGGTCTCCCGGGGGTGAGCCCGCAAGCTTGTGGCGGGGTCGAGGGTCCCGTAACGGATGGCCTCGGGGGCCAGGTTCACCCCATAGCGGGTCTTGGGGCGCTTGCCCTCGGCCTGGATCAGATAGGGCGCGGCCAGGGGCCGGCCGAGGACCTCTTCCAGCAGGGTGTTGACGCGGGACTTGCGCTGGTCGAAGTAGGCCACGTCCATGCCCTCGGCCAGGGCGGTCTCGATACGCTCCATCTCGCCGGCGTAGTCGCTGATGATCTGACGGTACTCGGCGAGGAAGGCCTGGTCGAGACCCTCGGCGCCCCGGCGGACGAAGCCCTTGCCCTGGCATTGGCGCCGGGCCATCAGGCTGTAGAAGGCCAGGTCGACGGGAGGCAGCTCCACCAGCTCGCCCGCGGCGGTCAGGCGCCGGTGGGGCAGGTCGATGACCAGCTCCGGGGGCAGTAGGGCGCGCTGGGCGGCGGCGACGGTCTGGCCGAAGCTGGCGGCGCCGGTCAGCAGGCGATTGTTGAGTTCGTCGCGCAGGCGGACGAAGGGGATCTCCGCCAGGGTGACCTGGGCATCGCGGGTATCGGCCAGTTTGTTGTCGCGCAGGACGATGACGCGGTTATAGGGGGTGGGGTAGTAAAAGTCCGGGCAGCCCTCGAAGGGTTCGCTGACCAGGACGTGGGACAGGCGGTCCTGGGGGCGACCGAAGAGGCTGAGGGCGTAGCCCAGGTAGTAGCCCATGGTCTTGCGCCCGCCGGCGATGGAGACGTGGAGCGCGGCGGCGGGATCGGCGGTGAAGTGGCGGACCAGTTCGGTGATGGTGTCGGCGGCGCGCTGGTTGTCCCAGGGGGTGCGGATGTCACTCAGCGGCTGACCCTGGTCGTCCACCAGGGTGTGGAGGTGGCTGATGTCGAAGTGGATGGCCGGGAGGGCGTAGTCTTCACAGAGGCGGTAAAACCAGCCGGGTTCGTCGCTCAGCAGGCCCAGGCGGGCGGCTTCGGCGCCTTCGTGGGTGGTGAGCAGGTGGATGTCGGTGGGGATGAAGGCCGGCTGGCGCTGGACCGCCAGGGCATAGAGGGTTTCCGTGATCACCTGGGGGGTGAGCCCGGTCACGGCGAGGAGGATCCGGCGCGGATAAGGGGGGTCCGTCATGGTCGTCCTATCTGGTGGTTGGGGCGATATTACCCGCCGATTGGCGGGGTAGTAAAGAACCGCGTCGTCCTTGTCTCCCTGGCGGGTCCTGGCAAATCAGCGCCCGCGGTTCAGGGGTCAGCATGCCCCAAGGCCATTGGTCGTGCCGGCCCCGCAAGCTTGTGGCGGGCCGGCGGGGCCGCTACGACGAAACGAAGCCAACCTCTGGAGGTGGCTTACTACGAAACGAAGCCAACTTCGAGGCGGTAGGCACCCAGGCCAAAGGTGGTGCCTTTGCCGGTGTGGACCCATTGTCCCCACCACAGAACGGGCCAGAGGGGGGCGAGTGCGGGACCGCTTAGCTCGAAGGTGCCCAGGAGGCCGCCCAGTTCCATCAGGGTGTTCTGGCGGGAGGAGAAGCGGGTCCACTCGTGCCAACGCAACTGGGGCTGGGACAGGATGACCGTCTTGGCCGGTGCGTAGAACAGGGGCCAAGCCAGCGGATCGGGGTTGCCGCCATGCTGGCTGGCGAGCAGGCGCAGGCGGCCGACGAGGCTGAAGAGGAAATCCTCGGCGGTGAAGCGTTCCGGGCTGGTGAGGTGCCCATGGCGCTTGAGGCGCAGCGGGGTGAGCAGGCGCAGCCGCACCGGGCCGTCCGGTGCGCCGGGACCTGCTTCAGCATGCGGTGGATGACGGGCTGACCGGGGCGGCGGCGGGCTGGGGGCGCACCTCGTGGTGATCCGGTCCCACCCGCGCTGGCGGTCATCCTGGCTAATCTAACCCCCTCTTGGTTTTCTCGTTTCGGGCACGCCCAACGGCGTCGCGATCCACATTGGCACGTGGCACCCTTCCACGGCGGATAACGGCACGGAAGCGATCCTCAACATGAACGGCAGCATATACTGAAGGCGGCGCTGCGGAGCCTCTATCAGGCCATCGACCTGGCTTCCGCCGATCCCGCCTCCGCCCCCCTTCCCCTCGCCGGTCTGCATA
This sequence comes from Gammaproteobacteria bacterium, assembly GCA_006227775.1. Classification (GTDB taxonomy): domain Bacteria; phylum Pseudomonadota; class Gammaproteobacteria; order Chromatiales; family Chromatiaceae; genus M0108. Next base: position 2,514 of record SBFV01000340.1, read on the forward strand.
GTCAAGGTGGGCCAGGTCGCGGTCATCGGCGACGGGGACGACTTCCCGGTCCTCGTGCAGGTGCCGCCCGTGAAAGACCTGGAGAGCCAGGCCGTTCCCGGCAAGCTGGGCAATGACCTCGCCAAGCTGCTGTTGCGCTGGCCGCGGTAACTTGTCGAACTGGCGTTTGGCTGCAGCGGCAAAGGCGATGCTATAGACCAAGTTCGGCCTTTACGGTTGCCCAAGGGATAATTTCTTCCTCGCCGCGGGCGATGCGAGCCAGGACTTCCCGGGCCTCTTCCAGGTCCTCCAGGTCCTCCAACCGCTCCATCAGGGCCTCATACTCGGCCAGGGGGAGCAGAACCGACACACGCTGGCCATCGGGGGCAGCGATAAATCGAGGGTGTAGGGGGGGCATGTTGGCGCTCTTGGTGTGGTCGCGGAGAGAAAGTAGCTCTAGCCAGGTGCGGCAGTCAAGCAGTGCCCGGGTACTGATACGATAGGCCCCTTAATGACCGAGTTGGGACAATGTGAAACCCTCCCATCCATCTGCTTATTCTGGCTTTTGAGGGAAACACGGCGCTCCCCCCAGACGCTTCCCGACCCCAACCGGCAAGGCTGCTGACTGAAGCGAGTTAGGTATAAAACCGCTGATCCTCTTACGAGGCACCCTATGGCTCAGGATTTCGTTACCGAACTGCGGTTCCCCCGCCACGACGCCAGTCTCGGCGCCATCCAGGCCTGCTTCGCCAGTCTCTGCAAGAGCCTGGGGATCGCCGACGAGATCCGCCGGGAGGTCGAACTGGCCCTCGAAGAGGGTCTGACCAACTTCTTCAAACATGCCATGCTCTTAGGGACGGACTCCACCGTCCATCTGCGCATCGAGTTCCAGCCGGATGCCATTCGGCTGCTGGCCAGGGCCTCCGGCCGCCCTTTCGATTTTGCCCGCCTGCCCCACTACCAGGCCCCTCGCTCCCTGGAAGAGACCCCGGTAGGCCTGGGGACTTTTTTGATCGAACAGGTCATGGACAGCGTCAAGTGGCGCTACGTCGAAAAGGAGGGGCAGGAATTCGAGATGATCAAGCGCCTGCCGGCGCCGATCGCCCCTGGTCCCGCCAGCCAGGTCCTGGGAGGAACCCGCGCTGGCGTCCGCATCCAGGGCGACATCAGTTACCATCGCCTGGGCACGCTCGCGGAGGCCCTGGCCCTGGCCAGCGCCGCCTGGGACCTCTACGGCTATGGTTACAAGGATCTGCTCTACTACCCGGAACAGGTCGTTCGGCAGGTCCAGACCGGTCAGCTCCTGTCCTGGATCGCGACCGACGAGGCGGGTCAGGTGCTGGGCCATTACGCCATGCTGCGCCATCGTCCCGACGACCCCCTTGGGGAGATGGGTGCCGCCTTCGTCCTGCCGGAGGCGCGCATGGCCGGGGTCTTCCGCCAGCTCTCCGATCGCCTGCACGCGGATGCGCGCCACAGCGGGGTGCGCGCCCTCTATTCC
>SBFV01000061.1 GCA_006227775.1 Gammaproteobacteria bacterium
GGGCCCGACCCTGATCGTCCTCCTGGGGCTAACCAGCCTGGCGGCATCCGCCGAAGGCTTTTACCGTTTCGAGCAGTGGAAAGTCCCGGCCTGGGGCAACCCAGCCCTGACGCCTGGCACGGACTCCTACCAGTACTATTGGTACCAACCGCCGCAACCCCTGCCGGCTGGCCAGCCCGGGCAAACCCTCTACTGGTACCAGTATGGCCAGCCTCTGGCGCAACCCCAGGGCCAGTCCCCTTCCCTCCCGCCGCAGCCATTCCAGGGGCCCTTTTTTTACCAGGGTCCTAATTACTGGTACTGGTTCCAGCCGTATTACTGAGCGGCTGCCGGACAGGACACTCTTCGAGGTTCCGGCCATCGGCCCTAGACCGCCGCGGTCGTGCCCGCGCGCCACAACAGCCAGGTCGCGGCGATGGCGAGGGTCGCCAGAGTGACGGGCACCCCGACCCGGGCATGGGGGCGCCAGTCGAGGCGCAGGCCACGGCGCTCCGCGGCGTCGGCGACGATCAGGTTGGCGATACTCGAAGGGGTCGCGGATCTACCCGGCGGCGGCGCCAAGCCTGGCAGACTCCCTGATGCCCTTCCGTTTTCAGCTTTCCCGGCGCCAGCGGCGACCGGTGAGTTCAGGATGTGGGGTCCACCAGTTCCCCAACGATGATCGCCGCGGCCCTTTGGGTCAGGTCCTCGGTACTGCCACCCTTGCCGGTGAGAAAATCCTCCCGGGTCGAGGCCCCATGGGATCTGGCCTCGATGGAGAAGGTGAAGGGTTTCACCTGGCGGCCGGTGACACGGACATCCGCCATCAATTCGGCGCTGCCGGCCAGACTACCCAGCCAGACGCGACTTTCCCGCGCCACCTCCTTGAAGTGGCGGATCTTCACCGCCACCCGGATATCACCGCCTGACTTGACCACTCGTTTGTGGCGATAGAGAAACTCGGTGCCAAGGGCGAAATCCAGGGCTTTCACGGCCTCCTCCACGCCTGGCAGGTCGGAGTTGACCTCCAGCACCAGGGTCTGGAAGGACAGGGTCCCTCGGGATGTATCGTGCCCCTCGCCCTCCCATACCTCCACCTGGGTGCCACAACCGCCCAGAAACCCCAAGACCAGGAACAGCAGGGCGGCGAGGGGGAGGCGGAGGACGGGACGCTTCCCGGCGATCATGCCTTCAATGGCCATCATGCCGACAGTGACCCCCATACCATCACTGGCCGGATGGCGTCAGAGATACCGGCGCCGGGGGCTGATCCGGGGGGGTTGCCGCGGGCGCGGTCGGGGGTGCCGAGACCTGGGCTGGAACCTGAGCCGGGGCTGAAGCCTGGATCTGAGCAGATGCCTGGGCTGTGGCCGGGGCCTGAGCAGGAGCTTGGGTTGGCGCCTGGGTTGGGGTCATGGCGGGAACGGGGGCTGGCCCCACACCGCCCCAAGTCCCATCGCGCCAAGCATGCATGCGGGCATGACGGGCCCGCTGTTCCGGGTTCAGGACGCTATCCACCTGCTCCCGCATCGCCTCGTCCAGGGCCTTGTCGATGGCCTGACGGGTGGCCCGTTGTACCTCCAGGATGTCGCGAATCTCGGCCCGCTGCTCCGGATTCAGATCCAGCCGGGCCGTCAGGCGGGCGAGATGGGCGTCGATACCGCCCCGAGGGCACGCCGACCCCGGCCCCCATTGACCCGACAAACAAGGGGCGGAAGGCATCGGGCCGGTACCGAAAGGTCCCGGACCTGGACCCTTGCAACCGGCCTGGGCCATGAAGGAACAAGCGAGGGCCAGGGTGCCGCAGGTGACGGCCAGGATGGTCTTACGCATGGAGGATCTCCTTGATGCAAATGAAAAAAACTGAAGGGGGTAAGGCTTGCCAGGAAGGAGGCGAAAATGACTCGCCGCCTCTTTCCGCCAGCACCCTTGTGTGTTGAACGGGATGGGCGGGGATGGGAGGGGATGGGCGAAAAAGGTCATGGCACGCAACTATGGACATCGCAATCCATTTTCGGCTTTCACGGATCGGACTGACCCGAAACGGGAGCGAAATGCTTCGGGTACAACCCCGGTGGGGGTATCATCGCCCGTCGGTAATCCTCCAGCAAGAGATCCTCATGATGATCCATTCTTCGTTCAGATTTTCCCTTTCCCTGGTCAGCCTGGCCGTCATCCTGGCGACAGGACAGCCGGCAATGGCGGCGGACGCCCCTTCTCCGGCGGCCGCGGCCGGCAGCGGCGTCGCGGCGAGTCCTCCCGCCGCGCCGGCACCGGCCGCCGAGGCCAGCGCCATCGTGGTCAAGGTCAATGACGTGGCCATCAGCCAGGGCGCCCTGGACCAGGCCATGCGTGCCCTCCTGGCCCAGGCGCGGATGCCGGCCCCCACGGACCCCGCCCAGCGCCAGCAAATCGAGGCCATGGCCCTCGACAGTCTCATCGCCGAGGAACTGCTCTATCAGGCGGCCAAAGCCACCCCGCCCGCCGACCTGGCCCAGCAGGTGGAGGAGAAGTTCAACGCCACCAAGACTCGCCTGGGTAGCCCCGAGGCCTTCGAACAAGCCCTCAGCCAGAACGGGATGACCGTTGAGGAGTTCAAGACGCGCCTGGGTCGGGATCTGGTAATCGCCGCCTATATCCAGCGGGAGGTCGACGCCAAGATCAACGTCGGTCCCGAGCAGGCGCGGCAGTTCTACGACCAGAACCCGGACAAATTCAAAAAACCGGAGATGGTGCATGCCAGCCACATCCTCATCGGCGCTGACGCCAAAGCCAGCGCGGAGGAGAAGCAGGCCGCCAAGCAAAAGGCCGAGGAACTCCTGGGCAAAATCAAGGGCGGAGCCGATTTCGCCGAACTGGCCAAGGCGGAATCCACCTGTCCCAGCGCGAAGAAAGGCGGGGACTTGGGAACCTTCGGCCGCGGGCAGATGGTCAAGCCCTTCGAAGAGGTGGCCTTCAGCCTCCAGGATGGTGAGGTAAGCGAGGTGGTGGAGACCCAGTTCGGTTATCACCTCATCAAGTCCCAGGGCAAGACCGCGGCCGAGACGATCCCCTTCGAGCAGGTCCAGTCACGGATCACGACCCAACTGAAGAATCAGGAGGCCAAGAAGCAGTTGGCGGCCAAGGTCGAGGCGCTGAAGCAGGCGGCGAAGATCGAGAAGGCCGCTCCCGCGTCCTAACACCCCAGACGGCACCCATGGGGAGGGTTCCCGCCCGACCGCCAGCCCGGGCCCAACGCCCGGGATTTCACCGCCCGGTGCACGTCCCCCGCCGCCCGGGTGCCCTAGAACGCAGGGGCACCGGGCTGACTTGATCAGCGCAGATTTTTCTTGTAGGTGGGCACGGCCGCATTGCGCGCCTGAGAGAAGTTGGCGAACTCCATGGTCACGCTGGCCAGTTCCACGGCGGTGAAATCGGCATCGGCGACGTTGGCGTGATGGAGGATGGCCCCCCCGAGGACGGCACCCTTGAAGTCCACGCCGGACAGGTTGGCGTTGCGCAGGTTGGCTTTTTGGGCGGAGACGTTGCGCAGGTTGGCGCCGCTCAGATCCGCGCCCTCCAGGTTGGCGAGACTGATGACGCTGAAACCGTCACCATGGCGACTGGAGAGATCCGCGCCGCGCAGATTGGCCCGGACCAGGTTGGCGTCGTTAAGGTGGCTGTCGCGCAGGTCGGCGCACTCCAGATTGGCCTGACTGAGGTTGGCGCGGATGAAGCGGGCCGCCCGGGCCATGACCCCCGCCAGATCACAGCCACTGCAATCGATGCCCCGCAGATCGGCACCGTCCAGGTTCGCGGCATTCAGACGGGCCATGCGGGCCCCGGCCTTGCGCAGGTCCGCCCCCTCCAGCCGGGCCTGGGAGAGGTCGGCGCCGCTCAGGCGGGCGGCCCGGGCGGGGTCCTCCGAACCCAGCCGGGCGCCGGTGAGGTCAGCGCCACGTAGATCCGCTCCCGCGAGATTGGACTTGAGGAGATTCGCCCCCCGCAGAAGTGCCCCATGGAGGTC
>SBFV01000088.1 GCA_006227775.1 Gammaproteobacteria bacterium
GGACGTTCCAGCGTTCCCTCGGGTGCGTTTGCCTCACTGAGCCGGGGGGCCATCGCCGCCCCCACCAGCAAAGCCCCGAGAATCAGGGTCGCGAATAATTTGTTGACCAACTGCCGTTCTCCTTGCGTGGAAACCGATGTTGCGTGGGAAGCTCGATCCCCTCTGGGCCAAGGTTTCACTCCCCGCATGATGATAGTCCCGATCAGCCGTGATCGGCAGGCGACAGCGAGAAGGATGCCAGCCCTGTCTTTTCTCATCCAGGGGGGAGTCTAGCCCCCCCAAAAGACGCATTGCGACTTTGCAACGGCGAGCATAGCCTGACAATCGCGCTCATTTCAGCTTGCCTGTAGGTACCAGACTCAAGGTATGATTCCTCCCGCCATGGCCTTGTTCTTATTTAGGTGCTCTTGGCGCCAATGGCGCTCGCCACCCTAAGTCATTAGGGCGGATTGCTCGTGAAAAGGTCATGGATATCATGCGGATGTAATTCTCGACAAGGGGGGATCTTCATTAATGGCTTAACAAACCAATAAGAATATAACCAACAACATAATTACCAGACAAAGGAGAGGAGACATTGATCTACACGAAAAAATCGCCCGCCTTGCTGATCATGGGGCTGGTGGTTCTGCTGTGGGGCTGGCTCAATCAGAGTGGTAACCTCGATGGCGTCCAGGGCTGGCTGCACACCAGTGCCTACGCGGATCACGTCAAGGCCCAGGACAAATACAGCGCCGAGATGCGCGCCGCCGCGGAAAAGGCGGCTGCAGAGGGCAAACCCGCGGCGCAACTGACGGCACCCAAGTCCAAGTTCAACGACCTCAAGGCCGAGCAGGCGAACTACAGTTTCATTTTCGGCGGTATCGCCACCCTGCTCGGGTTGGGCGTTCTTGCCTGGCGCCCCCGGGAAGGTCATCTCGACTACTACCTGTCCATCTTTCCGGGCATCGCCTATCTGATCTTCATCGCCTTCGTCGTGCGCTGGGGGCTCGATCCCCTGTTCGCCGGCTGGGGCAAGGCTGCGGAACCCACCCTGGGCTGGGATTTTGCCAAGATCTTCAATCTCAACTACGTGGTGCTGGGCATCCTCATCGGCATCCTCATCGTCAATGTCTTCCGCATCCCCGACTGGGCCGCCAATGGGGTGCGCACCGCCCGCTTCTTCCTCAAAACCGGCGTCATCCTCCTCGGCACTCTTTACAGCGCGGCGGAACTGGCCCAGTTGGGCGCCTTGTCGGTGGTGATGATCGGGGTCTTCGTCCTGGGTTCGGTGTGGCTGGTCCTGATCATGGGCAAGCGCATGCGGGCCGAGAACTCCATGACGGCGGTGCTCTCCGCCGGTATGGGCGTCTGCGGCGTTTCCGCCACGGTGGCGGCCTCGCCGGTGGTCAACGCCAAGGCCGCGGAGATCGCTTATACCATCGGCACCATACTGGTCTGGGGCGTGGCCTGCATGTTCATTTTCCCGACCATTGGCCACCTGCTGGGCATGGGCCCGGTGCAGTTCGGGGCCTGGGCGGGCACGGGCATCCTCAACTCGGCCCAGGTGGCTGGTGCGGCCCTGGCCTTCGATCCCCATGGCATCGAGACCTTGAAGGTCGCCGAGATCTTCAACATCACCCGGGTGCTCTTCCTGCCGCTTATCGTCCTCTGGCTGGCCGCCTGGTACGTCAAACACGAGGTCGGAGCGCAACGGGTGAACCTGGGCCAGGTGCTCATCGCCAAGTTCCCGGTATTCGTGCTGGGTTTCATCCTCATGTTCCTGCTGTCCACCCTCGGCGTTTTTTCCCCGGCGGGCCACTATCAGGGCAAGTACTTCAGCGCCGACCAGGTCAAGCAGGACAAACTCCTGGGCGACAGGGACCTCAAGGCCCTGGAGGTGGAAATGGCCCGGCTGCGTGGACCCGAGGGCACCCAGGCCCTGGCGGATCATTTCATCGCCAAGGCCGTCAACATTGGCCAGCGCCACGCCACCGCGGCGGATGCCCTGCAGGGGCTCCAGGACCTGATCGCCAACCGCAAGATGACCAGCCGCGATCAGGATGGTGTCCTGGCCGCCACGGCCAAGCTGCCCGGTCTGGAAGCTGGCGCCAAGGGTGCGATCGAGAAGGCGAGCAAGGCCGCCTGGCACAGTTCCAAGACCATCGCCGCCTTCCGCGAGTGGCTGGCCTGGCTCTTCGCCGTCGGCCTCATCGGCCTGGGCATGCAGATCACCGTCAAGGCCCTGAAACAGGCCGGCGGCAAGCCCCTGATCATCGGTGGCGTCGTCGGCACCCTCAAGGCGGTCGGCTCCCTCATCGTCGTCCTGCTGTTCGTGCGGGAGTTCATTTAACCAGACCCTACCACCTCACGGGAGACCTACCATGGCCGAACAGAAATTCGAGCGCGGTACCAATCTGTCCATCTTCGTCAGCGATCGCCGGGAGGACATCGGGGCGCTGATCTTCGCCCTGGTCATCGCCATCGGCGTTGTCTTCTTCGTTGGCAACTGAGCCAGGGACGGGGTCGCGCGCCGAGTCCCCGTCTGACCCCCCCAGGGACCCGCCAAGGGTCCTCTTGGGGGGACCCCACCTGGACCTTGGCAGGAGCCGCCCCCTGAGACATCGCCCCGGACACCCCCGGGGTCTTTCACCCCGATGCCTTTGAAACCGGTGTCTTGCACCCAGGACCCTTTGCCCCCGGCCTCTTTCACCCCGGCGCGGCTGCTACTGTGCCACCACGGCACCCCGGGGGCGGCCGCGGCCGCGGCCCTGGCCCTACGCATCGCCCAGCCCGGTTACACCGACCTCATCCATTGCCTGGTGGTGCCGGATCTCTGGGGCGGCATGCAGGGGGACGACTGGTTGAACAATGCCTCCACCCGCGATGCCTTCGGCGATTACGTCGAGAAGTTGTTGGAGGGGGATGCCCGTCGCGAACTGGCGGTGGTGGAGGGTGAAGCGAGGGCGCGCGGCATCGCCTGGCGGCCCCTGCTGCGCTACGGCGACCCGGCCAGGGAGGTGCTGGCGGTCGCCGCCGCGGAGCGGCCCGATCTGGTCGTCATGGGTCCCCCGCGCCGCAAGGGCGAGTCGGGCCTGCGCTCGCGCCTGGACCTGGAACAACTCGTCCGGGGTCTGTCCTGCCCCCTGCTGATCGCACCGCGGCCCTGAGGCCGTGAACCCACAGATTATGGAAGGGCTTCAACTACGCCATCCAAGTCCGGTGATTCCGGCTGGTGGGGGGATAAGCGACCCGAGTCCGATGATCCAAACCGGCAAGGGGGTAAGCAACCCCGGTCCGATGATCGGGAACGGCGATGGGATAAGCATCCCAAGTCCGGTGATCCCAGCCGGTGGGGAGACCAGCGACCATGACGAAGCCAGGGCCCAGACCGATCTGCCGCTGACGGTCGACGAGCTGCATGCCTTGCTTGCCAAGACTGAACTGGTCTTCCGGCTCAACCCGCACCTGGAGATCGAGCGCTGGGAGTCCCTGCCGCACGGCTTTCGCCTCACGGCGACCAACGAGCTGAATAGCCAGGGCCTGGAGACGGCGGTGCGCCGTGCTGACCGGCCCCAGGGCCCGGTCTTCACCTATGCGGCGGGCCTCAAGCAGGACTCGGCCTTTACCATCGAGCCCTTGGCCTCGGGGGTGCGCCTTATCCTCACTGAGCGCTACCCCCGGATCACTGACCCCGCGGACCCCCGCCTTGCCGGGGTGGATCGCAGCCTGGTCCCCTGGGTGGCGGCCCTGCGCCGGCATCTACTCGCCCGCCAGCGCTGGGGTTGGCTGCCTGGCTGGCGCTGGTGGCAAACGCGATTCCTGCCGGGCCTCCCACCCCGTCAGCGGCGGATCGTGCGCCTGATCCTCTGGGTCAGCCTTGGGGAATTCGCCATTTTTCTCGCCCTGGTTCTCGTGCTAGCGTTCGCGCCATGAACCTCGCCATCCTCGCCGACATCCATGCCAACCTGGAGGCCCTCACCGCCTGTCTGGCCCATGCCGAACGCCAGGGGGCGGAGGGCTACGCCTTTTTGGGGGATCTCGTCGGTTACGGGGCCGATCCCGAGGCCTGCCTGGCGATCATCCAGCGCCATGCCGCGGCGGGGGCCATCCTGGTGCGCGGCAATCACGACGAGGCGGCCCTGGCGGGTCTCGGTCTGGACATGAACCCGGCGGCGCGGGAGGCCGCCCTCTGGACGCGGACCCGGCTGTCCGCCGCGGAGCGGGACTTCCTCGCCGGCCTGCCCTATACCGTCGAGCGCGACGGTACCCTTTTCGTCCATGCCAGCGCCGAGCGGCCCCAGGACTGGGAGTATGTCAGCGACGAGCGGGCGGCCCGACGCTGCCTGGCCGCCACCAGCGCCAGCCTGATCTTCGCCGGCCACGTCCATCACCCCTTGCTCTTCCACAGCCTGCGGGAGCCGGGCCGGGAGGGGGTCGCGGCCTTCGTCCCCCAGACGGGTAGCGCCGTCACCCTGACCCCGGGCCGGCGCTGGCTGGCCCTGGCCGGGTCCGTCGGTCAGCCCCGAGATGGCAACCCGGCAGCGGCGTATCTCCTGTTTGACACCGCCAGGCGGCTATTGACCTGGCAGCGGGTGCCCTACGACTGGATGAGCGCCGCCGCCAAGATCCGCGCCGCCGGCCTGCCGGAGGTGCTCGCCCAGCGCCTCGGCGAGGGCTGGTAGTGACCGGGGCCAGCCTGGCGGATTACCGGCTCCTCGGTCCCTTCCGGGCCGGGGCCATGGCCGAGCTGTTCGAGCTGGAGGACGCCGATGGCCAGCGCTGGCTACTGAAACGCCCCCGGCTGGCCTTTGGCAACCACCCGGCCTGTTACGCCGGTTTCGAGACCGAGCAGATGGTCCTCGCCCGGCTCACCGGCCCCCAGGTGCCCCGCTGCCCGGCCCAGGGGGAGGACGAGCAGGGTCCCTGGCTGGTGCTGGAGCGCATCCCCGGGACCTCCCTGGAAGAACTGGCCGCCGCCGCGCCCCTGCCCAGCACCGAGGTCGCCCGACTGGGCCTGCTGCTGGCGGATGCCCTCCATGCCCTGCACCGCCAGAACGTGGTCCATCAGGACCTGACCCCGGCCCACGTCATTCTCCGGCCCGAGGGCCAGGCGGCCCTGATCGACTTCGGCCTCGCACGCCACGGCGACCTCCCCGACCTGGCTGGGGCCGAGAGCACGGGCCCCCTGGGCACCCCGGCGGTCATCGCCCCGGAGCAGGTCCTGGGCCGGCGCGGCGATCCGCGCAGCGACCTCTACGCCGCCGGCGCCATCCTCTACCGGCTGGCGACCGGGCGCTATCCCTTCGGCACCGCCGCCAGCGCCTGGGGCCTGCATCGGCGGCGCTGGTTCGATCCCCCGCCGCCGCGGGCCCTGAACCCCGCGTGCCCGCCCTGGCTCCAGGAGGTCATCCTGCGCTGCCTGGCGGTGCGCCCGGAACGCCGCTACGCCTCCGCCGCCCAACTGGCGGTGGACCTGGCCCACCCCGAGCAGGTGGTGGTCGGCGAGCGCGGCCAGCGGCCGCGAGCCGGCGGCCTGGGCCTGGCCCTGCGGCGCTGGTGGGCGGAGCGTCAGCCCGAGGCCAGCCAGGCCGTCAAACCAGCGGGGCAATTGGCGCGGGCGCCCCAGGTCCTGGTGGCCATCGACACCCAATCCCACGACGAGGCCCTGGCCGAGGCCCTGCGCCTCGCCCTCCGCCGCCTCATCGCCCTGGACCCGCACTGGCGGGTGACCTGCGTCGGCGTCCTCGAACCCTCCCTGCTCACCGAGCAGGAGGAGAGCGGTGAACTGGCCCGCGGCTTCCACACCGCCCAACTCGTCGCCCTGCATCACTGGGCGCGGCCCCTGGCCCTGCCCCCCGAGCGCATCCGGTTTCATGTCCTCACTGGCGGCGATGCCGCCGCCTGCATCGTCGATCAGGCCCGCCGTGACCACGCCGACCATATCCTGATGGGCGCCCGGGGCAGTTCGGCCCTGCGCCGATTCCTCGGCAGCGTCTCCAGCCGGGTGGTCGCCGAGGCCCCGTGCAGCGTCACCGTGGTGCGCCCCCTGAGCGGCGGCTAGGGTCCTTGGCGTGCGATGGCCTTCGCCGGCCTGGCCTATTACCGGCGCATCGCGGCCCTGCCACCGCCCATCGGGCGCGGCCTCTACCTGGGGGCCTCGCTGGAGGCCGGCTGGCTCTCCGAGGGCGTCGTGCGCAGCCCCTTCACGGGGGAGAGGACCGTCCTCAGCCCCGAGATGTCCGGTTTCGGGGCCAGCCTCTTCTTTGGCTTGGATACCTGGATCGGACCGGCCTACCTGGGCCTGGGCGTGACGGGTACCGGCGAAAGCACCGTCTACGTGCTGATCGGCCAGCCCTGAGGCGGCTGGGCCGCGCTTTCATAACCTACCCGGCCTTGCCGCGCGGCGGTGAGGTCCATCATTCACCTGCGAGGCAATCATCCGATGGAACATAGCATCCAGCACTATCTGCTGGGCCTGTTCGCGGTGGCGAACAACTTTCCGGCCCTGGCCCCCTTCCTGGCCCTGAGCGTGGGCCTGACCCGGCTTCAGAGCCTCAAGCTGGTGGTCCTGGGTACCCTGGGGGCCTTCATCGTCATGACCACCAGCATGCTGGCGGGTCTGGCCATCCTGGACTTTTTCGGCATCAGCATCTACGCCTTCCAGATCGCCGGCGGCATCCTGCTCGGCGGCACCGGCATGAGCATGCTTAACGCCAAGGGGGCCGGTGACGTGGAGGGCAAACAGCTCGAACAGCATCATCTGGATCGTACGACCCTGATCACCAACATGATCGTCCCGGTGACCCTGCCGCTGACCACCGGCGCCGGCACCATCTCCACAGTCACCCTCTTCAGCCATCAGGCGGCGGAGGCCCATTCGTCCCTGCCCTTGTTCATCGCCATCTGCCTCATGTCGGCCATCATCTTTCTGATCTTCTATTTCGCGATGGGCCTGATGAAATTTCTGGGCGAGGTCGGCATGAGCGTCCTGATCAAGGTCATGGGCCTCTTCACCCTGGCCATCGGCGTGCAGTTCATCATCACCGCGATCACGCGGATCTGGAGTACCCTGCCCGCCCACTAACGACACCGGAGCCGGCGTTATTTCCGGCTAACGGTCATGAATCTGGGTCCGGGCTCAGCCAGGGCTCACTGGCGGCGATCAGGTCGGCGAGATTTAGTTCCAGGTCCCTCAGGCGCTCGTCCAGGTCGGTCTCGCCCTGGAGGATGGCCTTTTCCAGCAGCCCGGCCTGACGCTGCAGTTCGAGGGCGCAGAGGTTGGCGGCATGGCCGCGTAACTGATGCAGGCGTCGCGCGGCGCCCGCGCGCTCGCCCCGAGCCAGATCAGCGCGGGTCGCGGCGACCACCCCGCCGTACCTTGGGCCAAGCCCCGCCAGCAGTTGGCGGAACAGGGCGATGACCGGCAGGGACCGCAGCCCCAGGGCCCCACGGATCTGGCGGGTGGAGGTGAGTCCGTCCATCACCGGCATCTGCAGGTCCATCAGCACTGCGTCGTACCCCGCCGGTGTCGCCGCCAGGCGCTGAACGGCCTGCTGGCCATTGACCGCCGTGGCGACGCGGGCGCCCTCCAGGGTCAGGGCCTGGCACAGCAGCTCGCGGTGGGTATCGCTGTCCTCCACCACCAGGAAGCGCAGCCCCGCCAGGGCGACGCCCGTGCCGGGGGCGGGCGTCGCTTGGGTCGGGACGTCCAGCGCTTGCGCGGTGGCGCGTTGCAACGGCAACTCGAACCAGAAGGTACTGCCCTTCCCTGGCTCGCTTTGGGCCCCGATGCGGCCGCCCATGAGTTCGACCAGGCGCTTGCTGATGGCCAGGCCGAGCCCGGTGCGGCCGTAAGAGCGGGTAATGCGGCGAGCCCCTTGGGTGAAGGGGTGAACAAGTCCTTGAGGACCTCCGGGGCGATGCCGATGCCGGTGTCATGGACCGCGAAGCGCAGGCGCACCTCCCGCGCCGATCGGACCAGCACCTCGACCTCGACCACCACCAGGCCGGTGTCGGTGAATTTGATGGCGTTGCCGATGAGGTTGGTCAGCACCTGCTCCAGGCGTAGCGGGTCACCTTGCAGCGGTCCCAGGGCACTCATCGGCCGAGGGATGCGCAGGGACAGCCCTTCGGCCCGGGCCTTGGGGGCGAGGAGGCGCTCGAGCTTGGCCAGCAGGGCCGTCAGATCCAGGGATTGGACTTCGATGGCCAAGTTCCCAGCCTCGATGCGCGACAGGTCCAGAATGTCGTCGATGATCCCCCCTGCAGGCTCTGCCCGGCCGTCTGGATGCGGTCGAGCATCTCGCGCTGGTTGGCGCTGAGGGGTTCGCGACCGACCATCCGCGCCAGGCCCAGGACCGAGTATAGCGGGGTGCGGATCTCGTGGCTCATGTGGGCCAGGAACTCGCTCTTGGCCCGGCTGGCCTCCTCCGCGAGCCGCTGCGCCTGGACCAGTCGTTCCTCCGCCGCCTTGCGCGCGGTGACGTCGGTGAAGGCGGTCAGCAGACCCCCGTCGAGCTCGACGGCGGAGATTTCAACATGGCGGATCTCGCCATCCCCCGGGGTGACGCGACATTCCTGGGGGCCGATGGGGCCCTGGCCGGACGGCGCCTCGTGCATGGCCTCCTCCCAAATTGCCCGCACCTCGCGGCGCTAGGCCGGGTCCGGATAGACGCGCCGGTACCAGTCCCGGAGGAGCGGCACTTCCTCCCAGGTAAAACCGAAGAGGCGCTCGGACGCGTCGTTGACCAGCCGGATCCGGTCCTGGGCATCCGTGCGGCCCAGGGACACCGGGGCGATGCAGATGATCCGACCGGTCCTTGCTGGCCTGCGCGGCCGCCTCCGCCAGGGTGGCGTCGCGGATGGCGTAGGTCAGGCGCACCAGGGCGAGGGATAGGGTGGTGGCCCCGAGTCGGGCAAAAAGGCCAAAGAGCCCTCGCCACCCCACTGCAGGGCGATGGCCGCGGTAAGCACGGCCAGGGAGGCTGGCAGGATGCCGCGCAGGCTGTGCGACTGAGTAGGGGATAGGGGGGACAGGCCGGCCAGGGCCACGCCGGCGAATGGCCAGGCTGGCGAGCGGCCAGCCGAGGTCCAGCCAACCGCCATCGACATAGGCATTCTGGGCCAGTTGGATCCAGTCAAGGGTGTCCGCCACGCCAAAGGCAAGCAAACCGGTCAACAGCAACCACCACCCTCGCGCTAGCCCCCGTGGGGGCGCAGCCAGACGGTGGCCGCGAAAATCGCGGCCAGGACGGTCAGAACCAGCAGCAGGGCAAGCATCAACCGCCGGCTGGCGGATTCACTCAACATGATCTCTCCGCCCTATGCGGGCCGGGCATGGCGGGCTGGACAGCCCCAGGGAGTTCGGATGGGCGCCAAAGGCCCGGGACCCGACCGAAAGGGCGAAATACTGCCCGTTTCGCGGGGGAAATCGCAACCGGGAATGCAACGGGAATGCAACGGGTTGCTGGTTGAAATGCTTCAGCTCACGACCGAAAGGTCTCAGGCGTGCTTGATGACCAGGGATTCCAGGATGCCGGCGATGCGCCCGGCGCCGTCGAGAGCTGTCTCCAGGCGGTCGAGGAGGTGGGACCAGCGCAGCAGGGGCAGGGGATGGGTCGCTGCGGCCTCCTCCTCGTAGAGCTCGCCCAGGGCCACCAGCAGCAGGCTGTCGCTCTCCTCGGTGAGGCGCTCCACCGCAACCACCTCCGGCGCTCATGCTCGCTACGCCGCAGCTTGGCGAGCATGAGCGCCGCCAGCTCCAGCATCTCCACCAGGTTCGCCGCCAGGGAGTTGGCCGTCGGGCGCGGGGCGGTGAAGCCGTAGAGGCTGGCCCGGGCGGCCACCGCCACCAGGGCGCGGGTGGTCTCCTCCAGGGCCAGGCTGAGGGCGTGGAGGTCGGAGCGCTCCAGGGGCAGCAGGCGGGTCAGGCCCAGCTCCCGGCCGACCGCGCGGAAGGTCAGGCGCGCCGCCTGCTCCAGGTCCCGCACCCGGCCCGCCGCCGCGCCCGTACCCACCGGGTCGGCGAGGACGGTCTGGAGCTCCCCGGCGGCCTGGATCAGCAGGGCGAACTGCCGCTCCAGCAGCCGGCCGAAGGGAAAGGCGGGACCTAGCAAGGAAATGGCCATGGCCGTCTCACGCTCCAAATTGCCAGCACGCGGCGGCCGCTGAACGCGCTGGCCGGTACCAGGGGGGCACACCGCCAGCCGGCAGGCACCCGCCGACAGAGGGTTTAAGGCTCATCGGCTCACCCCCTCACCCTCCTCCTGGCAGGATAAGTCCGCCACCCCGCCCGCGGTTCGGCGCCGCCGCGCCAGCCAGCGGGAGAACTGGTCCACGTAGAGGTAGAAGACCGGGGTCACGAACAGGGTCAGGAGCTGGGAGAACAGCAGCCCGCCCACCACCGCCACCCCCAGGGACTGGCGCGCCTCGCCCCCGGCGCCCCCACCCGATGGCGATGGGGCAGGGTGCCGAACAGGGCGGCGAGGGTGGTCATCATGATGGGCCGGAAGCACGTCAGGCAGGCGGCATGGATGGCCTCCCGGCTGCTCAGGCCCCGGGCGCGCTCCGCCTCCAGGGCGAAGTCCACCATCATGATGCCGTTCTTCTTGACGATGCCGATGAGCATGATGATGCCCACGTAGGCGTACATGTCCAGATCCAGGCCCAGTAGCTTGAGGGCCGCCAGGGCGCCGAAGCCCGCCAGGGGCAGGGCGGTGAGGATGGTCAGGGGGTGGAGGAAGCTCTCGTAGAGCACCCCCAGGATCATGTAGATGA
>SBFV01000329.1 GCA_006227775.1 Gammaproteobacteria bacterium
GGGCCGGTGGTGTCCTGGCTGCCGACGGTGGTCATGCGCGGCTCGCAGTAGGTGCCGGGGCGGATCCCTTGGCCCTCGGGCAAACCACAGGCGCGCCCGACCATCTTCTGCGCCAGGGTGAAGCCCTTGCCGGTATCCACCGGGGCCTTGGGCAGGCGGAAGGCGGTGGAGGCGGGCAGGCCCAGGAAATCCCGCGCCTTGGCGGTGAGGCCGCGGCCGATGATGAGGTTGATGCGTCCGCCGGCCTGGACCTCGTCCAGCAGCACCTCGCTCTTGAGGGCGAACTCGGCCAGGACCTCGTCGCTGCCGTGCTTGACCACCTTGCCATCATAGGGCCGGATGTCGACCACGTCGCCCATTTCCAGCCGGGAGACGTCCAGCTCGATGGGCAGGGAGCCGGAGTCCTCCTGGGTGTTGAAGAAGATGGGCGCGATCTTGCCGCCCAGGGTAACGCCGCCGAAACGCTTGTTCGGGACGAAGGGGATGTCCTGGCCGGTGGCCCAGATGACGCTGTTGGTGGCGGACTTGCGGCTGGAGCCGGTGCCGACCACGTCGCCGACGTAGGCGACCAGGTGACCCTGCTTTTTCAGGTCCTCGATGAACTGGATGGGGCCGCGCTTGCCGTCCTCCTCGGGCTGGAAGGCCGCGTCGGGGCGGGTGTTCTTGAGCATCGCCAGGTAGTGCAGGGGGATGTCCGGGCGGCTCCAGGCATCAGGGGCGGGGGACAGGTCGTCGGTGTTGGTCTCGCCAGGGACCTTGAAGACGGTGACGGTGATGGACTGGGGCACCGCGGGGCGGCTGGTGAACCACTCGGCCTCGGCCCAGCTCTGGATGACCTCCTGGGCCTTGGCGTTGCCGGCCTTGGCCATCTCGGCGACGTCGTTGAAGAAGTCGAACATCAGCAAGGTCTTCTTCAGACCCGCGGCGGCGACCCCGGCCACTTCGGCGTCATCCAGCAGTTCGATCAGGGGATGGACGTTATAGCCGCCTACCATGGTGCCCAGCAACTCGGTGGCCTTGGCACGGCTGATCAGGCCCACCTGGAGGTCACCGTGGGCCACCGCCGCCAGAAAGCTGGCCTTGACCTTGGCCGCATCGTCCACCCCCGGCGGTACCCGGTGGGTGAGCAGGTCCAGCAGGAAGGCCTCCTCGCCGGCGGGCGGGTTCTTGATCAGCTCGATCAGCGCGGCGGTCTGCTGGGCATTGAGGGGCAGGGGCGGGATGCCGAGCTCGGCACGCTCGGCGACGTGTTGGTGGTAGGCTTGGAGCATGGGAAATCCATCTTCTTGGTGGTGGGGGAAGGAGGCCATTTTAGCCAATATTGCACTGCGGCATAACAGCACGAGACCCGATCGGGCCGGCGTCGGTACTCCCAGGCATCCAATCGTTGCTTCTCCGGCACCTCTTCGGCCGCCGCATCCGAAAAGGGACAGGCTTCGAGTATAAAATGCTTCACCGCCCAAGGCTCAAGGTCCCATGTCCTGGAGCCAGGAGCCAGCGGCCCGGGTTCCAAACGCGAATTGTAGCCAGGGCGCGCCGATCCTTCGCGTTTTTCCCGTTGCGGGACAATAGACTTCAATCGCACTAGCCACCCTACACCCCAACCAGCGGAATGCACATGATGACGGCGGCAGCGGACCTGATGGCCAGCGCGGAACGGCACTGGGGGCAATGGCGGGAGTGGGCGGCGGGCAAGGGAATACCGGTGCCTATGGATTCTGGCTTTGCCGCGGCCCGGGCCAAGGTCTGGGAGGCCAGTGACTTCGTCGCCACCACCGTGGCCCGCTATCCTGAGACCTTCACCGCACTCTTGGCCAGCGGTGATCTGGAGCGTCCCGCCCTCCCCGGTCAGCTCGACCGGGGCCTGGCGGAGGCCCTGGCGGGCCTGGTGCCTCAACGGGCCGATGATGCTGAGCTCAAGCGGCGCCTGCGGCTCTTCCGCCGCCGGGAGATGCTGCGCATCATCTGGCGTGACCTGGGCGGTTTCGCCTCCCTGGACGAGACCCTGGAGGATCTGTCTGAGCTGGCGGATGTCTGCATCCGTCAGGCCCTGGATTGGACCCAGGCCTGGACCCGGACCGAACTCGGCATTCCCCGGGCGGCGCCGGGGGCTGGTCTGGGCTCTGGCCAGGAACCGCTCGGCAGCACCGGCCAGGATGCGGCTCAGGGGGCTCTGGCTGGCCGCCACGCCCGGGACGAGCGCCAGGGTGCCCCCCAGTCCCTGCTGGTCATCGGCATGGGCAAGCTCGGGGCGCGGGAGCTCAACCTCTCCTCGGATATCGATCTCATCTTCGCCTACGCCGCCAATGGCCAGGTGGAAGGTCCGCGCCCCCTGGCCAACGAGCAGTTCTTCATCCGTCTGGCCCAGCGCCTGGTGCGGTCCCTGGACGAGACCACGGTTGATGGCTTCGTCTTCCGCGTCGATACCCGGCTGCGGCCCTTCGGTGATGCTGGCCCCCTGGCCATGAGCTTCACCGCCATGGAATACTACTACCAGGATCAGGCCCGGGAATGGGAGCGCTACGCCATGATCAAGGCCCGCGTGGTGGCCGGGCCCCGCGCGGAGGCGGAGCAACTGGTGGCCCTGCTGCGGCCCTTCGTCTATCGCCGCTATCTCGACTTTGGTGCCATCGAGTCCATCCGGGATATGAAGGCCATGATCGCCAAGGAGCTCCAGCGCAAGGGCATGGCGGACAACATCAAGCTAGGGCCTGGGGGCATCCGGGAGATCGAGTTCATCGGTCAGGCCTTCCAACTGGTCCGTGGTGGCCGCGATCCCCAACTCCAGATCCGCCCGATCCGTCAGGTGCTGGCGCACTTGGGCGAACGCATGTTGCTGCCGGACTTCGCCGTCCGCCAGCTCGATGCCGCCTACGTCTTTTTGCGTCGGGTGGAGAACCGCCTCCAGGCTTGGAAAGATCAGCAGACCCATCTGCTGCCCGCCGATGACCTGGGCCGCCTGCGCCTGGCCCGTGCCATGGGCTATGAGGATTGGACCGGCTTCCACGCCAGCCTCGAGGAGCATCGCCGCCGGGTTCAGGGCCAGTTCGACGGCGTTTTCGCCGCTCCCCAGTCTGCCCCCGCCGCGCGGGAACCCGCCTTCGTCACCCTCTGGCGCGGTGGCATGGATCAAACCCAGGGGGAGGAACTGCTAGCCCAGAGCGGTTTCGGCGACCCTCACCAGGCCTGGACGCGGCTGGAAGCCTTCCGCGCCACCGCCAACCGTAAGGATCTTGGCAGCCGCGGTCGCGAGCGCCTGGACCAGCTCATGCCCCTGAGTCTGCCGATGATCGCCAGTTCGGAGGCGCCGGATCTGGCCTTGGAGCGGGTGCTGCGGGTGCTGGAGGCCGTGGCCCGGCGTACCGCCTACCTGGCCATGCTGGTGGAAAGGCCCATCATCTTGTCGCAACTGGTCCGCCTGGCCGGCATGAGCCCCTGGATCGGCCAGCAGATCGTTCGCCAGCCGCTGCTCCTGGATGAGCTCATCGACACCCGGCGCCTCTATTCCCCCCTGCGGCGCGCCGAGCTGGAGGCTGAACTGGATGTTCTCCTCGGGTCCCTGGACCCGGACGACCTGGAGCAGCAGATGGAGCGGTTGCGCCAGTTCGCCCAGGGCAACCGGTTACGGGTGGCGGCCGCCGACCTCACCGGCGTCATCCCCCTGATGGTGGTCAGCGACTACCTCACCGATATCGCCGAAGCCAGCCTGGACCGGGTCGTAGCCCTGACCTATCGTCACCTGGCGGAGCGCCATGGCGCCCCGGCTGGGGCGGGGGAGGGAGGCAGTGGTTTCCTGGTGGTCGGTTACGGCAAGCTGGGGGGCATCGAACTGGGTTATGGTTCCGATCTGGACTTGGTCTTCCTCCACGGCAGTGATGACCCCAACGCCATGACCCCGGGGCCCAAGCCCATCGCCCATGACCAGTTCTACCTGCGCATGGGGCAACGGGCCATCCACA
>SBFV01000238.1 GCA_006227775.1 Gammaproteobacteria bacterium
ATGATCAGGCCGAAGCCGGCGAGGATGGTCACCATGGAGGTGCCGCCATAACTGACCAGGGGCAGGGGGACGCCGACCACCGGCAAGAGGCCGGAGACCATGCCGGTATTGACGAATAGGTACACGAAGAAGACCAGGGTCAGGGCACCCGCCACCAGGCGACCGAAACTGTCGCGGCACTGGCTGGCGAGGTAGAGGCCCCGGTAGACGATGAAGAGGTACAGGCCCAGCAGGGCCAGGACGCCGAAGAGGCCCAACTCCTCCCCCAGGACGGCGAAGATGAAGTCCGTGGACCGTTCCGGCAGAAACTCCAGATGGGACTGGGTGCCCTGGCCCCAGCCCTTGCCATAGACCCCGCCGGAACCGATGGCGATCTTGGATTGAATGATGTGATAGCCCGTGCCCAGGGGATCGCTTTCAGGGTCGAAGAGGGTCAGGACCCGGTTCTTCTGGTAGTCCAGCATCTGGCTCCACAGGAGGGGCGCGAGGGCGGCGGCGGTCACCGCCAGAAAGGCGATGAGACGCCAGGACAGGCCAGCCAGAAAGAGGACCGCGAGCCCGGCGCTGCCCACCAGCAGGCCCGTGCCCAGGTCCGGCTGGCGGGCGATGAGTACCGCCGGCAGGGCGGTGAGGACAATCGCGCCCAGGGTCCGCCAGGTCCCGGGCGGCAGGGGCCTAAGGGCCAAAAACCAGGCCAGCATGAGGGGGACTCCCAGCTTGAGCAGTTCCGAGGGTTGGAAGCGCAAGATCCCCAGATCCAGCCAACGCTGGGCCCCCTTGCCAACCTCCCCGACCAGCAGCACGGCCACCAGGGTGAGCACCCCGGCGATATAGAGGGGCACCGCCAGGCGCCGCCAGAGGGAGGGTGGGATCTGGGCGACGACGACCATGACCGTGAAGGCCAGACCCAGGCGCGCGACTTGAGCCTCCAGCCGGGCGGGGTCCTGATCGATGGCGCTATAGAGGACCAGTAACCCATAGCCGGCGGCCAGCAGCAGGGCGAAGACCAGGGGCAGATCCAGGTGCAGGCGCTGGGCCAGGCTGGTTGGTATCCCCAGGGCCCCGCCGTCCAGATTCAGGTCCAGACCCTGACTCAGGCCCGGCCGGGGCTGATCGGTTTCAGTCGCCATTCTCGACCTCCGCTTCACCCGGCTCATTCAGCTCACCGGCGGGCCGGGTACCCAGCAGGTAGCTGTCCATGACGGAGCGGGCCACGGGCGCCGCCACCGCGCCGCCGTGCCCCCCATTCTCCACCAGCACGGCCAGGGCAATGCGCGGGTCTTCGACCGGGGCGAAGGCCACGAAGAGGGCATGGTCGCGCTTGCGCTCCTCCACCCTTTTTTCGTTGTAGCTCTCCTTCTGGCCGACGGTGAAGACCTGGGCCGTCCCGGTCTTGCCGGCGATGTGGTAGGCCGGGCTCTTGATCCGCTTGGCGGTTCCGCGGGGGCTCTCGACGACCTGAATCATGGCCTGAACCACCTCCTCCAGATGACTGGGGTCCACTCCCAGCGCATGCACCGGCGCGTGGATGGCCTCCGGCTGGTCGGCGCCCGCCTCCATGGTCTTGGCCACCCGCGGCTCCAGATACCGGCCGCCATTGGCCAGGGCGGCGGTCGCGGCCGCCAGTTGCAATGGGGTGGCCAGAAAGGTGCCCTGGCCGATACCGACGATCAGGGTTTCGCCGGGATACCAGACCTGGTTGCGCACCCGGCGTTTCCACTCCCGGGAGGGGAGAAGACCACCCAGTTCACCCGCCAGGTCGACCCCCGTCTTGCCGCCGAAGCGGAATTTCGCGAGGAAAGCGCCCATCCGCTCAATCCCGAGATCATGGGCCAGATCGTAGAAATAGACATCGCAGGACTCGACGATGGCCCTTCGCATATCCACGGACCCATGCCCACCCCTGCGCCAATCCCGATAGCGATGGGATTGGCCGGGCAGTTGGTAATAACCGCCACAATGTCTAGCCTGGCGCGGGGTGATGACGCCGGTCTCCAGCCCCGCCAGGGCGACGAAGGGCTTGATGGTCGATCCGGGGGGGTATTGGCCGCGGAGGGCGCGGTCGAACAAGGGCACGTCAGGATCATCGCGCAGGGCGGCATACTCCTTGGTGCTGATCCCCTCGACGAAGGGGTTCGGATCGAAGCCGGGGTTGCTGACCAGGGCCAGGACGCCGCCAGTCCACGGATCCAGGGCTGCTACGGCGCCCCGCCGCTTGCCCAGGGCCGCCGCCGCGTCCCGCTGCAGCCGGATGTCCAGATGCAGGCGCAGATCCTTGCCAGGCACGGGCGGCTGGCTCTCCAGGGTGCGCAGAACCCGCCCCTTGGCGTTCACCTCCACCTGGCGATAACCGACCTGGCCATGCAGCACCCCCTCATAAGACTTCTCCAGACCATTCTTGCCAATGAAGTCGGTGCCCCGGTAGGCGGCCTGATCGATGCGCTTGAGCTCCTCCTCGTCGATGCGACCGACATAGCCTAGCACGTGCCCCGTCAGCGGCCCCTGGGGGTAAGTCCGCAACAGATCAGTACGGATATCCACCGCCGGAAAGCGATGACCATCCAGGGCGAGGCGGGCGATCTCCTCCTCGGTGAGGTGCAGGCGCAGGGGAATGGCCTGATAGGGGGAACCCTGGCGGCGGAGCCGTTCGAAGCGCTTGTAGTCCGCCTCGGCGATGGGGACGATCGCCCCCAGTTCCTCGAACAAGGCCTCCATATCCTTAGCCTTGTCGGGGGTGATGGTCAGGGTGAAGGAGGGCTCGTTGGTCGCCAGGGGGACGCCGTTGCTGTCGTAGATCAGGCCACGGACCGGCGGCAGGGGCTCCAGTCGTACCCGGTTGTCCTGGGAGAGGGTGGAATAATGCAGGTGCTTGTGGATCTGCAACTGGGCCACCCGCGCCACTACCAGGAGCAGCAGGAAGGTCGCCAAGATGGCCGCGACCCAGGCGCGACGCGCGAAGTCGCGCCGTTCATCGACGTCGCCGTGAAACCAGGAGCCTGCCACGCGGCGCTCAGAGCCCAGACCAGCCACGCCGGGGGTCATGACGGCGAAGGGCGGACAGAGGCCAGACCAGGAGGCCGGTCAAGGGGGACAGCCAGTAGGGCAGGCCAGGGGTCGGCTGGCCCAGGACACCCATGACCCAGAGCGACACCAGCCGTTCGACGAGCAGGAGCAGCCCGACCGCCAGGGTCTGCTGGGGGAGGGGAAAGAGCCGCAGGCGCCGGTGCAGGCTGACCGCGATCCAGGCCATCACCGCCAGGCTCAGGGCATGCTGGCCGAGGGTGGTGCCAATGGCGACGTCCAGCAGCAACCCCATGGTCCAGGCCCAGAAGACGCCGACCCGCTCCGGGGCGGCCAGGGTCCAGTAGATCAGGGTCAGGGCCACCCAGGGGGGACGCAGCTCAACCGCCCAGTTCGGCAAGGGCAGGAGGGTCAGCAACAAGGCCAGGCTCATACTCAGGAAGAGCGGCCAATGACGAAAGGTCGAGCTTAGGGACACGTGCCCTCCCCCCCCTTCTCCTTATCCGGTTCTTCCTCCTTTTCACCCTCCCCCTCCGCGGTTGGTTCGGTCGCCCGTCCTTCCTTGGGCAAGGTCCAGACCAGCAGCGCCTCGTGGCCACTGTCGAGATGGGCCATCGGGGTGGCCGTCACCCGGGCGAAGGGCTGGCCGGACTCGCGCTTGACCTCGCTCACCCGCGCCACGGGATAGCCGGCGGGGAAACGGCCGCCAAGTCCGGAGGTGACCAGCAGATCCCCCTCCTCCAGGTCGGCATCGTGGGGAACATAGGTCAGGTCAAGTTGATTGATCAGCCCCGTGCCCCGGGCCACGGCCCGCAGGCCATTGCGGTTGACCCGGACCGGCAGGCCATGGGCAGCGTCGGTGATGAGGAGGACGTTCGAGGTGGTCGGACCGACCCAGACTACCTGCCCCATGACGGCCTTGGCATCCAGCT
>SBFV01000214.1 GCA_006227775.1 Gammaproteobacteria bacterium
CTGAAATAATCGCTCCAGCCGCGCAGCGGTGTCTTCCGAAGGAGTGATATCCGCCTCCTTCAGGGTCTGGGCCAGGGGTGCCAGTTCGCGGCTGATCGCCGCACTCATGTTCTCGATTTCGCCGGTGGCGGAAACCAGCCGTGCATGCTCGTCAGCTTCGACGTCGCTGAGTTCGTCGCGCCCTACGTGCTGGAGATAGGCGAGCACCGCTTCTCGCAGCACCACGACCTGGTCGTACTGCTGCGACAGCTCGCTGAGATCCCTGGCCTTGAAGGCCGATTTGACCTTCGCCAGCATCGCTTCGGTCAGCTCACCCATGTGCCCCAGCTCCATCCGCGCGCGCTCCAAGGCCATCGATGGCACCCGGATCAATTCGTCGTCGAGATACCGGGGGCGGATGATTGCCCTCTCCTCAACCACCCGGTCCGGGATAATCTTGATGGCCATCTTCGCAAACAACGCGGCGAAGGGCAGGAAGATCACCGTGTTGGCAGTGGCCCAGATGGTTGCGGCGTTTGCGATCTGGCGCGGCACTTCCTCGGCGAGCCGCTCCACTCCCTGCAGATGCGGAACCACCGGCGAGACCATCTCGGCGAGCCCGGCGAGCTGAGCGATGAACGGCAGCCAAATCAGGGCACCCAACACATTAAACAGGACGTGCACGGCAGCCGCGCGCTTTGCATCCTGCGGTTTGCCAATCGCGGCGAGCACCGCCGTGATCCCCGTTCCGATCTTGGCCCCGAACAGGATCGCGATACCCGCCGGCAGGGAAAGCAGCCCTTGGGTGGCCATGACAACCGCCAGACCGATGGTTGCGGAGGAAGATTGAACCAGCGCCGTAAACACCGCCCCGGCCAGCATCCCCAGGACCGGGTTCTGCAGGGATTGCAGGAGCTCAGCAAAGCCCTCGTGCGTGCGCAACGGCGACATGGCCGTGCCCATCGCCGCCATGCCGTAGAAGATCAGACCAAGCCCCATCAACATGGCGCCATAGTGGCGTGCCACGCCCTGCTTCCACACGAAGGTCATGACAAACCCAATGACGATCAGCGGAAATGCCAGGGCGGTCGTGTTGAACGCCACGATCTGCGCCGTCACCGTGGTGCCCACGTTGGCGCCGAATATCACCCCGACCGACTGGACCAGGGTCATGAGCCCAGCACTCACGAAACCCACCACGAGCACCGTGGTCACCGAAGAAGACTGGATCACCGCGGTCACGATGGCTCCGGTGATGGCACCCAAAATAGGGTTACCTGTCAGCTTGGCCAACAGCGTGTTCATCTGCTTGCCGGCCGCTGCCTTCAACCCATCGGTCATCTTCTCCATGCCGTACAGGAAAAGCGCGAGCCCACCGAGCAGCTCGATGGTCATGGTCAGGGGGTCCAGTTCCGTCATGGTCAACCTCTCTGTGCTTGTCAGCCACACTGATCTATTCGGCGTTTCCCTACACTCCCTACGCCAAGGGTGATTTCACGGCCCCTTGGTAGTGAGTGGGGATCTGCGTCAGGCGAAATTTCCCGTACAGCAACCGGAGCGGCTCATACTCGAACGGCGAGTCGGTCTCGTACTAAACAGAACCCGGTCCGGTGCCGTGGGCGGTGCAGTCACAGAGGCCGCTGCCGGAGTCGCTGTTGGCGCCGGGGTGGCCTCGCCCCCGATCGGGGCGTTGAGCTTGTCGATCTGGGCCTGGATAGCGGGCGGTGCCGAGGGGGCCTGGGCCTGCGACTTGGCAGGGTCGTCGCTGGGACCGCAGCCAAACCCCGCGAAACGGCGGCACTGAAAGTCCTCGGACAAGGTTCGCCCGTCTAGCCCCGGCTGGTCTGGGCACTGGCGGCGGCCAGGGCGCGGCGCAGCCCCGCCTCCATCTGTTGCAGCTCGGCACCCGCCGCGGCCCGTGCCCGCTTGCCCTCGTCGGCGATGCGCAGGCTCTCCTCAATCGTCTCGATGAGTGCCTGGTTGGCGGCCTTGACGGTCTCGATATCGAAGACCCCACGCTCGATCTGGCGCCTGGCCTCGGCATTGGCCTGTTTTAGGTTCTCGGCGTTGGCCCGCAGCAGTTCGTTGGTGAGATCGGTGGCGGCGCGCACCGTCTCGGCGGCGCGGCCCGAGCGGTAGATGGTCACGGCCTGGGCGAGCTGCTGGCGCCACAGGGGCACGGTGTTGACCAGGGTCGAGTTGATCTTGTTGATCAGGCCCTTGTCGTTCTCCTGCACCAGGCGGATGCTGGGCAGGGCCTGCATGGCAACCTGACGGGTGAGGCGCAGGTCATGGACGCGCCGCTCCAGGTCGTCCCGGGCCCCACGAAGGTCCCGCAGGTTCTGGGCCTGGACCATGTCGGCCTCCGCCTCGGTCCGGGCCGCCAGGGCCGGGATGGTCTCCTGGTCCAGCTCGGCGAGCTTGACCACGCCGGCCGCGATGTAGTGCTCCAACTCCCGGAAGTAGCTGAGGTTGGCGTCGTAGAGGCGGTCCAGCGCGGTGACGTCGAAGAGGAGCCGGGTCTTGTGGCGCTCCAGGTCCAGGGTGATCCGGTCGATGTGGTCCCGCACCTCCTCATATTGCTGCAGGAATTTGGCGATGGGCTTGCCGGCCCCGAACAGGCGGGCGAGGAAGCCGGGCTTGGCGTTAGGGTCCAGGGCCTCGACGTCGAACCCCCGCAGGGTGCCGACCATCTCGCTCAGGGCGCTCCCGGCCCCTCCGGTGTCCTTGGCCCGCACCCCCTCCAGCATTTGGTCAGAGACCTGGGTGAGCTGCTGCTGGGCCTTGACCCCGAAGTGCATGATGGAGCTGGAGTCGGTGAGGTCGAGCTCGGCCAGCAGGCCCCGGATCTCGGCCTGCTCGGGGAGGCTCGCCTCGGCCAGGGGGGCGACCTCGCGGGCGGGTAACGGGGCCGCCACCCGCTCGATGGACTGGATCTCTGACTCGCTCATGGATGGACTCCTGATCCCAAATCGAATCTATGGCTCATGGGTGGCCGAACCGGGATCATCAGCGGATCCCTTCCTGTTCCAACTGCTTCTTCAGGACCTCGATCTGCACATCGATGTCGAGCACATCGGCTTTGCGCAGACGCTCCCGCTGGCGGATGAACTGTTCCTCGATGCTCACCAGCACATTGCGGAAGTTCTGCTCCAGCTCCGGCGACTCGGCGTGGTGATGGGTGCGAACAAAGCCATTAGTGACCTGCTCGGTGCCCTCCAGGAACACGGTCAGGAAGCGCCGGGCACGCCTGAGATCCGAGGGGCGCTCGGCGATCTGCTCCAGCATGCCGCGGCCCTGACCGGCGATCCGGGTGAGCCGCTGCCTGAGCTCGGCGTTGCCGATGGCCGTGGCGGCCCGCTCGATACCGATCAGCCGATCCTCCGCCTCGGCTAGAACCTCCGCAACGGTGCGGGCGTCCTTGTCCAGGGGGGTGAGACTCCCCCCCACCCGCATGGGCTCCAGCCCATAGACCAAATGATAGCCGAGCACCGCCAGTGCCCCGAAGGCGACTGCCACCGCGATGCCGTGCCCGGCCCCACCCATCGCCGCGGTCGCGGTCCCGAGTCCCAGGGCCGCCGCAGCCAAGTTCTTGAGCGGCAGCCGCCAGCCCCGGGAGAAGCGGCGCTCGTTTGCGGCCCCGTGCTCCGCGAGCCCCTGGCGGGTCAGCACGGCGGCACTGGCGATCAGCCCCCAGCCCAGGGCATCGCCGAGGAAGCCTGAGAACCGTCCCGCCCCCAAGGCGCTGACCGCGGCGAGCACCAGCGGCGCCGAGAGGACCCAGAGGGGCCACAGGGACCGCGGACGCCGCGCCGCGGGTAACGCGAGCCTGGCCGAGGCTAATGACTGCCTAGCGATCTCCCGCGCACGGGCCAGGGCCGACGGCAAGCCCTGGGAGGGGTGGCCCCGGTCTCTCCCTGGCATAGGAGTGCGGCTCACAAGACGAACAAGGACTGGCAGGAAACCAGGCC
>SBFV01000378.1 GCA_006227775.1 Gammaproteobacteria bacterium
TGGAACACGAAACTGGAGCCATCCCGCAACACCAGGGCGGAGGCGGGCAGACTCAGGGCGGGGGTGGTTTCGAGCTGAATCCGCCCGCGGGCGAACATACCGGGGCGGGCCGGGCTGACGGGGGGCAGATCGACGTAAACCAGGCCATAGCGGGTGTGGGCATCCAACGTCGGCGAGGGCATGCGGACCTCGCCCATCACCCGCTCACCCCCGGGCAGCCAGACCCAGGCTGGCTGACCCGGCCTCACCTGAGCGAGTTGCTCGGCGGTGACCTCGGCGCGCCACTCCACCCGGCCCTGGCGGACGATGCGAAACAACTCCGTGCCGGGTTGCACGACGGTACCCAGGGTAGCCCCCCGGGCCGAAACGACGCCGTCGTCCACCGCCAGCACCCGGGTCTGACCGAGGCGGATGCGCTCCTTGTCCAGTGCCGCCTCGGCGGCCGCCAGGTTGGCCTTGGCCGCCTCCTCCGCGATCAGGTATTGGGTGATCTGCTGCTCGGACATGGCGCCCTTGTCCTTGACGTTGCGGGCACGATCACCGTTGGCCCTGGCCTCCGCCAGGGCGGCGCGCACCTGGGCCACCTTGGCCTCCTGCTGGGCCAGTTCGGCCTTGACCGTATCCTCCTCCAGACGGGCCAGGACCTGGTTCTTGCGCACCGGGTCACCGACTTCCGCGAGTATGTCGACCACCCGCAGGCCCCCGGTCTCCGCCGCGATCACACCCTCCTGCCAGGCATAGATGCCACCACTGGCCTCGATCTCCCGCGGCCAGTCCCGGGTCTCGGGCATGACCGGATTAACGGTCAGGGCTGGGGGATGCCCGGGGCCGGAATTCGGGGGGGACGACGGCTCGATAGGGCTCTGACCGACCCGCGGCGCCGTGCCCAGAGTGATGACGGCACCGTCGGTCAGGAACCAGGCAAGCAGCGCGACGAGCAAAGCCAGGCCGGTCAGGGCCAGCCCAATCCGGATCTTCACGATGGTTCAAAGTCCACTCTTGAGGCTGGCCTCGATGAAGGGATCCAGATTGCCATCGAGCACCGATTGGGTATTGGCGATTTCGAGATTGGTGCGCAGGTCCTTGATCCGGGACTGGTCCAGGACATAGGAGCGGATCTGACTGCCCCAGCCGATATCGGACTTACTGTCCTCCACCGCCTGCTGATTCTCCCGGCGCTTCTGCATCTCCAGCTCATACAGCTTGGCCTTGAGCTGCTTCATGGCCTGGTCCTTGTTCTTGTGCTGGGAACGGTCGTTCTGGCACTGGGTGACGATGCCGGTGGGCAGGTGGGTGAGGCGCACGGCGGACTCGGTGCGGTTGACGTGCTGACCACCGGCCCCGCTGGCGCGATAGACGTCCACCCGCAAATCGGCGGGGTTGATCTCGATCTGCACCGAGTCATCGATCTCCGGAGAGACGAAAACGGCGGCGAAGGAGGTGTGGCGACGGTTGCCGGAGTCGAAGGGGGACTTGCGCACCAGGCGGTGCACGCCGGTCTCGGTGCGCAGCCAGCCGAAGGCGTAATCGCCCTCGAAGCGGATGGTCGCGGACTTGATGCCCGCCACTTCCCCCGGCGACACCTCCATCAGTTCGGTCTTGAAGGCGCGGCGCTCGCCCCAGCGCAGGTACATGCGCAGCAGCATCTCCGCCCAGTCCTGGGCCTCGGTGCCCCCGGAGCCGGACTGGATGTCAAGGAAGGCGTTGTTGGCATCCATGGGGCCGGAGAACATCCGGCGAAATTCCAGGTTGGCCACCTGGGATTCAAAGTCGACCAGGTCCCTGGCCACCGCATCCAGGGTTGCCTCATCCTCCTCATCCACCGCCATGGCCACCAGATCGGTGGCATCGCTAAGGCCGGCCTCCAGGCGGTCGATGGTCTCCACCACCAGCTCCAGGCCCGCCCGCTCCCGGCCCAGGGTCTGGGCGCGGTCGGGATCGTTCCAGACCGTCGGGTCTTCGAGTTCCAGCCGGACCTCGGTCAGGCGATCCTTCTTTTCATCGTAGTCAAAGATACCCCCTAAGAGACGCTACGCGGCCCTTGAGGTCGTTGATACCGTTGATGATGGGGTTGATGTCCTGCATGCGCGACTCCGAATAACTGACGGGCCCCGCTAATCGCTATTCGGCATTCCCGGCCCCCGGGCCGACCGAAAATCGAAATGCTGCGGGGATAAGGGAGCCCATGTTAGCCGAGGAAAGCCTGGTTGCGGAAGTTGCGAGCCGGTCCATCCGGTCTCGACCCCAGCACATTTCAGTTTTCGGTCGAGCCGGGGAAGGTCGGGGGACGCCGAACAGAGATTCGCCGGGTCAATCAATGGACCGGCATCCGCTAGAGGAGATCGGCGTTCAGAAAGAGGTGGACGACAATGCTGGCGGCGTATCCCAGGGCGATGGCCGGCACCCAGCGCAGATGGCTGAAGAAGGTGTAGACCCCCCGAGCCTGACCCATGAGTGAGACACCCGCGGCGGAACCGATGGACAGAAGGCTGCCGCCCACCCCCACGGTCAGGGTTACCAGTAGCCACTGACCCTCGGACATTTGGGGCATCATGTTGAGCACGGCGAACATGACCGGAATATTGTCGACGAAGGCGGAGAGGATGCCGACGAGAATATTGGCCGTCGTGGGTCCCATCAGATCCCGGGTGACCTCCATGACCAGGGCCAGGTAGCCCATGAAACCCAGGCCACCGACACAGAGAACGACACCATAGAAAAAGAGGAGGGTGTCCCACTCCGAACGGGCGAGCTTGCGGAAGATGTCGAAGGGGATGAAATCCTCATCCGGGCTATCCCGGAACCGGGTCTTCTCCCCCGTACGTTTCAGGTAATAGGCAAAGACCTTGAGGTACGCCAGGCCGGTCATCATGCCGACGGCAGCCGGCAGGTACAGGAAGTTGTCGAAGACTACCGCCGTCAACATGGTCAGTAGAAAGAGGATCATGATCCGCCTGGCGCCGCGACGCATCCTGATCAGCCCCGCCAGGGGTCTGGGGGCATCGTTGGGGACGGCGAAACTCATGATAATGGCCGGCACGAGGAAGTTCACCAGGGCAGGCAGAAATAGCCGCGGGAAGTTCCACAGGGCCACCAGATCCTGTTGCCAGAGCATAAGCGTGGTGTAATCGCCAAAGGGACTGAAGCTGCCGCCGGCGTTGGTCGCCACCACCAGGTTGACGCAGGCAATGGCCAGAAAACGGGGATTATCCACGCCGATCGCGACCACGATGGCCCCCATCAGCAGGGCGGTGCTCAGGTTATCCGCCAGGGGGGAAATGACGAAGGCCAGTATGCCGGTCAACCAGAACAGTTGGCGGTAGCTGTAGCCCCGGCTCAATAGCCAGGAGCGCAAGGCCTCGAAGACATTGCGCTCGTCGAGTACGCTGATATACGTCATGGCCACCATCAGGAAGAGGAAGACCTCCGCGAAGTCCAGGAGGTTGTGGCGTGCCGCCTGTGCGGTCATCTCCCCCTCACCCTGCTGAAGATAAACCCAGGCGATCAGCGCCCAGATGATCCCGGCGGCGAGCATAACGGGCTTGGACTTGCGCAGGTTGGTGAATTCCTCAAGCATGACCAAGGCATAGGCCAGGATGAAGACTCCCAGACCGACATAACCCACCCAATGGCGCGTGAGATCCAGCGGGAAGCTTGGGTCAGTGGCAAGCGCCGTGCCGGGCAGCCAAAAGAGGGTGCTGGCGACTAGCAGTATGGTAGGCGGGCTTGGAAACATGGATCTCTCGACGAAACCATCGTTAAGGATAAACCAGGGCGCCAGGGGAAAGATGCCGTTGGTGCGGCCTGCGTGCGGAGCCAACATGGGCTATCGGCGCCGCCCCCTCCGGTCAGGCTTGTCAGGCCAGGCCCATAACGAACAATGACACTGCGACAGAAGTCAATTTTTGCAATAAGATTATACAAAATCATAACCAGCGAGGAT
>SBFV01000053.1 GCA_006227775.1 Gammaproteobacteria bacterium
GGGGACCCTGACGCAGTCCTTGCCGCCGGCCTCGACCACCAGCCGCCAGTCGCCATGGGTCGGTTCACCTGGTCCCGCGGATGCCAGCTCATAGGCCTCCAGAGTGCGTCGTTGCGGGTCCAGCAGCCAGACATGGGCCACCCCATACCAGGCATAGAGGGGCAGTTTGATCTCACGGTCCTTGCTCGCGGTGGAGGGGGAGAGGATTTCGCAGATCCAGTCCGGTACCACCTCGAAGCGATGGCCCTCAGGGATGTGGGGCATCCGCTCTCGCCGCCAGCCGGCCAGATCCGGTACCGCCACCTCTTGGTCGCGGACGAAGTGCACCTCCGGTTCAATCAGAATCCACCAGCCGCCAGGGCCGTCATCGCCATCGTCGTAGCGGCGACCAATCCGGCGGTCCAGCGACACCGCGGCATGACCATGGGGCCCCGAGGGCCTGGGCTGGGTGTAAAGCTGCCCGTTGAGGATCTCGCCGGTCAGCCCCGGGGGTAGCCCTTCCAGTTGTTCATACAGACTCAGTCGATAAGCCAGGGCGGGCATCGGGGGTACCCTTCACGGTTAGGAGGTAATGGCTTAGGGTAGACGATGATGCTTGAGTCTGAAAGCGCGTGCATTGCGGCGCGCGCATTCCGGAATTGGCGTCTGGGATGGCTATCGCCTGATTGGGCCGGCGCTTGCCGATCTTGACCGGTGCGGCGGACAGGAGGATGCTGCATTATGGTCCACGCTGCCTGGTAGCGGTGAAGTCCGCTCACAACGGTGCTGCGAGCAGGTCAATTAGGCAGTTCGGGTAGCGAGTTTTGAGTCAGAACCATGTGTGGACGCTTCGCCATGGCCCGGACACCGGAGAGCCTGACGCGGGTCTTCAACCTGGCTGCCTGCGTGGACCTCTCCCCCCGCTACAACCTCGCCCCCGCGACGGCGATCCCGGTGGTCCGGCGCTCGCCGGAGGGAACCCGGGTGCTGCACCTGCTGCGCTGGGGCCTGGTGCCCCACTGGAGCAAGGACCCGGCCAGGGGCGCGCCGCTGATCAATGCCCGCGCCGAGAGCGTCACGGTCAAGCCCGCCTTTCGCGGCGCCTTCCACCAGCGCCGCTGCCTGATCCCCGCCGATGGTTTCTATGAGTGGGATCGCCAGGGCGGGAACAAACGGCCTTACTACTTCAGCCATCCAGAGGGCGCGGTCCTGGCCTTTGGTGGACTGTGGGAATCCTGGCAAGCCCCGGACGGCAGCCTGTTGCGCACCGCCTGCATCCTGACCACCGCGGCCAACGCCCAGGTGGCGCCGATCCATGACCGCATGCCCTTGCTCCTGGCAGCGGCGGACTGGACGACCTGGCTGGAGGGGCCGGCGGCTGCCGCCCAGGACCTCTTACGGCCCGCCCCCGACGCGGCCCTGCGGTCCTGGCCCGTCAGCCCACGGGTCAACCGGGTCAAGGAGGAGGGGGAGGAACTGATCGCGCCCTGGCCGAATTGACCCGCGTTGCAGGGGCAAGGGACGGGCGGTGAAGGGGAGCATTTCTACGTCCATGCCGGGTTGCATCCTTGCCGCTCGACCAATGTATGACAGTAGGACAACAGACTGTGAGTGAACCGGCAAGGCGCGCGAGGGCCGGGGCAATTGGCCATCGGCGGCGTGCTGCTGCTGGATGAGCAGATCACCCTGCGCTTGGTGCTCGCCTCCAGCGCCGTCCTGGGCGGGATCGCGCTGGTGATTCTGGAACGGCGACGCCTTACGGGTGCTTGAGTCTGGCCCCGCTGCCGGCCTGCGTGCCCGGCGGACCAGGAAGCTGCTGCGGCCCGCCCAACCCCCCAGTTGAGCGGGCGGGAGATTCGGGCTGAAACCGCGCTCTTACGCCAGTTATCACATCGTCCCCGGCCCGGTTAAACTCACGCATCGCAACATGGATTACCACCCTCATGCCCCTGCTGTTCAAAGAACATCCACTCCGCCGGGCCGTCGTGGCCGAGCTCCACACCCGGATCTACAAGCCGCTCCGTGCCCCGGAACGGGTCTCCCATATCGCGGTGATGTGTGGCGAAGGGGGGATCGAGCGCATGATTGACCATCTCCATCGCCTGTTGGACCACTATTCCCGCCCCATCCCGCCACGGATCGAGCAGAGCTATCTGGTCGACCTGGGGCCCTTCCGGGTGCGCTGGGAGCGCCATACCGAATTCATCACCTACACCTTTAGCAAACAAGGCTCCTTCGATCACCCCTTCGCCGAACCCGTGCTGAAGGAACTCCCAGAGGAGTGGTTGCGCGATCTTCCGGGCGAGGTGATCGCCGCGATCACGATGGCCGTCGAGGGCAATGAAGCGCACGAGCGCGACAGTGATGAGATCGCCGCGCTGTTCGAGGGGAATCCGGTCATCGGTTCCGAGGTAGCGGGAGGGACGGCGCGGGTCTGGTCGGACATCAAGATCCATGCCGATGGCTTCATGCACTATCTGGTGCGCGCCTGTAGCCTGTCCCAGAACCAGGCCGGGCGCCTCGCCCAGCGGATTTTGGATATCAACTGTTACCGGGCGATGTCCCTGTTGGGTATCCCCCTGGCGCGGGAGGTATCCCCCGCGCTCAGCGATGCCGATCGCCGGCTGGCGCTGGTCGCCTCACGCATGGCCACGCAGGGCATGTCCGCCGACCCCGGTTTCGAGAGTGACCTGCTGGGCGAATTGACCAGCCTGGCCGCCGAGATCGAGGCGATCACGGCGCGTACCACCTATCGCTTCGACGCCTCACGGGCCTACTACGCGATCGTCCGACAACGGCTTGAACAGTTGCGTCAACAGCGCATCGAGGGCCTGCAGACCTTTACCGAATTTCTCGACAGTCGCCTTGCCCCCGCGATCGCCACCTGTCAGTCGACCCAGGATCGCCAGACCGATCTGGCCGAGCGTGCGGCGCGGCTGACCAGTCTCCTGCGGGCCCGGGTGGATGTCTCGTTACAGGGACAGCATCGTGAGTTGTTGCAGTCCATGGATCGCCGCGCCCAGTTGCAACTGCGCCTCCAGCAGACGGTGGAAGGGCTGTCGGTCATCGCGATCGGCTATTACGGCGTCGGGCTCGTCGGTTACCTGTTCAAGGGGCTGGAGAAGGGAGGCTTCCCGCTCGACGCGTCGGTCGCCATGGGTCTCTCCGTACCCATCGTGGTCGGCCTGGCCTGGCTTGGCATCAAGCGGCTGAAGAAACGTCTGGCCCACCTGCATTGAGGGCGTCCCTCATCCGATCCGGAATGGCTCCAGCCGTGATCGTTACGCGCACAGCGGACCCTAAGGCAAGGCGGTGATCGGGTTGGCTGACGGGATTACTTCCGTCAGGATGCGAAGGGCAGATCCAGCGGCGGGGGCGGTATCCAATTGTTTGGAGGGGCTTTCAGCAGATCCGCGGCAGGGGCTCACCGGTCAGCCAATCGACGACGCGCTCGCCGCCGAAGGCGGTCTCCATGCGCACGAACTGGTGCGGGTCGGCCACGACCTCGCCGACGATGGCGGCGTCCCGGCCCTGGGGATGGGCACGCATGGTGGCTAGTAGGGTCTCCGCCTGATCCGCCGGGCAGATGGCGATGAGCTTGCCCTCGTTGGCGACGTAGAGGGGGTCCAGGCCGAGCAGTTCGCAGGCGGCGGCCACCTCCTCGCGGATCGGGATGGCGTGCTCGCGTACCCGCATGCCGACGCCGGACTGGCGGGCGAACTCGTTCAGGGTGGTGGCGAAGCCGCCGCGGGTGGGGTCGCGCAGGCAGTGGATGTCCGGCACGGCCGCGACCATGGCGGCCACCAGGTCGTGCAGGGCGGCGGTGTCAGAGCGGATCTCGGTGCCGAAGCCCAGGTTCTCGCGCTGGGACATGACCGCTACCCCGTGGTCGCCCAGGGTACCGCTGAGCAGGATGGCATCGCCGGGCTGGGCCCGGTCACCGGAGATGTGGATGCCCTCCGGCACCACGCCCAGGCCGGTGGTGGTGATGAAGAGGCCGTCCGCCTTGCCCCGCTCCACCACCTTGGTGTCGCCCGTCACCACCGGGACGCCGGCCTCGTTGGCCGCCCGCGCCATGCTCGCCACCACCCGGGCCAGGTCGGCCAGGGGAAAGCCTTCCTCCAGGATGAAGCCTGCCGCCAGGTAAAGGGGGCGGGCGCCGGCCATGGCGATGTCGTTGATGGTGCCATGGACGGCCAGGCAGCCGATGTCGCCGCCGGGGAAGAAGAGGGGCGAGATGACGTGCCCGTCGGTGCTCATCACCAGCCGCCCCGCCGGGGGTTGGAACAGGGCCTGGTCGTTGCCCTGGCGCAGCAGTTCGTTGTCCAGGTGGCGCTGGAACAGCTCGGCGATGAGTTGGGCCATGGCGCGTCCACCGCTGCCATGGCTCATGTCCACCGCCCCGCGCTGGAGGTCGAGGCCTGGGGCGAATCGGCGTGGCTTGTCCGTCATGATGTCGCTGTCGTATCGCAAGGCTGGGTTGGTTGGGTTGGTCGGGCTGGCGGCGGCGCCTGCTGGATCAGGCCTGGCGCGAGGGGCTTAGGGACCCCCTCAGTATATCCGGGACCCCAAGCAGTATCAGGGCCGGGTCGCGTAACCGAGCTGGAAAAGTGCCGGGCGTCCGGTCCACGGACTCCGCGTGAAATAGCAATCGATTTAATGGCCCTCGCTAGCTCGCTCCTGGCCCGCTGCCTGCTTGGCTGTAACGACTTTTCCCCAGCATCTGTGGATAACTCTGTCAGTAAACCCTGACGACTGGCCCAGAGGGCGCGTCATTATTGGGCTGGTGCGGTCCTGATAACATTCTGACCATCAGGAATATTTCGATAATTAACATTAACTTATAAATTCATCGTCATTGGGCTTCCGGTGCTTGACTTCCAGGGATCTCTTTGATCCAGGTTGTGCGCAACTCGGCGGGGAACGATCCTGAAGCGATCGCCAGCCACCAACAATGGCCGACGAGGGGTCTATCGTTGCATCATTGGCGGCGGTCAGGGACCCAGGCCCTACCCCATGAGAGCGCATGTCCCGCGCTCCTGGCAGACGCAAGCCGGCAACCAAGATGATCGACTAAATTGATCGCCTCAGACGATCGCCATGCCGGCGGGCTTCGCCCATGGCCCGTTCCCGGCGCCCAAGCCGGCAGGGGAAATCCCGAAAAACCTGGCGTGGAAAATCGTTTCACCCCCAATCGACTAAGGAATATTGGCAAAGTCATGAACATCCCGAGCATAACCCTCTCCTGCGGCGTGGTGGCCAGCCTATTGTTGAGCGCCTGCGGTACGACCAGCGGTCCGACGAAACTGGACGCGGATCAGTGGAAGATCGTCGACCACAACTATCTGGAGGCCGCCAAGGAGGCCAATGCCCATTGCAAGTCCTTGGGGCAGAACACCCTCAAGGTGATCAGTCGGAAGGCCGGCGAGGATAGCGTCGAGGTCATCTACCGGTGCGCGAAGGAATGACCCCGCCGGCCGCCGGCGCCGTGCCCAATGTTCAGGCGGCGTCCCGGAAGCGGCCGTAACTCCAGTAGGCCGCGCAGGCGCCCTCGGAGGAGACCATGCAGGAGCCCATGGGATTTTCCGGGGTGCAGAGGGTGCCGAAGAGGCGGCAGTCCGCCGGTGCCTTGACGCCGCGCAGGACGG
Source organism: Gammaproteobacteria bacterium (assembly GCA_006227775.1). Lineage (GTDB taxonomy): Bacteria > Pseudomonadota > Gammaproteobacteria > Chromatiales > Chromatiaceae > M0108. The sequence continues at coordinate 5,628 of SBFV01000053.1, forward strand.
CCGGGCACTCGCAGCCCTTGACCTCGCAACTGGGGGGCACGGCGACCGGGAAGCGCCGCTCGGCGTCGAAGTCGGCGTATGCCTCGTTCAGGCGCTGGGCGCTGTCTGCTAGGAAGCCCAGGCCGCGCCATTCGAAGGTGTCGCGCAGGGTCAGGACCTCCGCCATCAGGGCCTGGGCCTTGCGGTTGCCCTCGGGCGTCACCGCCCGCTGGTACTGGTTCTCCACCCGGGCCTGGCCGGCGTTGATCTGGCGGATCAGCATCAGGGTGGCCTGCATCACGTCCAGGGGCTCGAAACCGGCGATCACCAGGGGGGTGCCAAACTCGGTGGCGACGAAGCCATAGGGCGCGGCGCCGATGACGGTGCTGACGTGGGAGGGCCCGAGGATGCCGTCGATGGCGAGGCCGGCGGCCTGGTCTGGAGTGGTGGCATCCGTCCCGGCGCTCGCCAGGATGGCGCGCATGGCCGGCGGGGTGAGGACGTGGTTGCAGAAGACGCTGAAGTTGCTCAGGCCCTCGGCCCTGGCGTGCTGGAGGGCGACGGCGGTGGGCGGGGTGGTGGTCTCGAAGCCGATGGCGAAGAAGACCACCTGGCGCCCGGGGTTGGCGCGGGCGACGGCCAGGGCGTCCTGGGTGGAATAGACCATGCGGATGTCGGCGCCGGCCGCCTTGGCCTTGAGCAGGCTGCGGCGGTTGGAGGCCGGAACCCGCATCAGGTCGGCATAGGTGCAGAGGATCAGGCCATAGCGCTCGGTCATGGCCATGGCCTGGTCGAGGCGGGCGGTGGGCAGGACGCACACCGGGCAGCCGGGGCCATGGACGAAGCGCACGTTGGCCGGCATCAGGTCCTGAACGCCGTAGCGGAAGATGGCGTGGGTGTGACCGCCGCAGAACTCCATGAGGCGGTAGGCGCGCCCGTGATCGACCTCCCGGGCGATGGTCGACGCCAGGCCCCGGGCCAGTTCAGGATCGCGGAATTCGTCGATAAATTTCATGGCGGTCTCAATGCGGGCGGATGGCCCGAATGCGCCTCGGGCTTGGATCTAGCCGTTGTGGTGGACTTTGGGGTAGCTTTGGCGTCGTCAAGATGCGGGGAGAGGGGGTAAAAGCGTCTCGCAAGCCACCTCGGCACCACCGGCCGCGGCGATCAGGGCCAGGGTATGTTCGGCCTCCTCCGGGCTGATGCGGCCCAGGGCGTAGCCGACGTGGACCAGGACATAATCACCCACCTCGGCCCCCTCCACCAGGGCCAGGGAGATCTCCTTGGTGACGCCGCCCAGGGCAACCTGAGCCAGGTCGGTGGCGGGATCGATGGCGGTGATGAGGGCGGGGACGGCCAGGCACATGGCTATACTCGGGACTGGGAGCTGGGAACTGGGGACAGGTGAGTGGGAACAGGTGAGTGGGAACTGGAAACTGGGTACTGGGGGCTGAAGTTCTATACGGGGGCTTGGATAGGGCCGGACGCCGAAAGGGCTTACATGCCTAATGACATACATGCCAGAGGCTTACAAGCTACAAGCTGAACGGATTGATTCAGGCGGCAGCGGCGCGGCGCTGGGGGCGCGACACTGGAAGGGCCAGGCGTCACTCGCCCCAATATCAGCTAATGCTTATATCATACGCGACACAGGGATCCAGGGCGGTGATGAAAAGCCCGGCCAGACGGCGCAGGGTCGGCTCATCGGCCGCTGGCAGGGTCGCCAGGCCCAGGGCCGCGGCGCCCTGGGGGTGAAAATTCCACTCCGTCGGGGCCAGGATGCGATAGTCCGCCAGGCGCCCCTGCTCCAAGGTCAGGCGATGGACGAGCAGGCCCCGGGCGGCCTGGACCTGGGCCAGACCGGTGCCCGTCGATAGGGTGGCGGCCGTATGCGGGCTCTGAGGGGTTTCTCCCTGAGCGGGAACAACCTTGGCGCTGGGGCCTGGGCGGGGCGGTGCCCTCAAGGCTAAGCGCTCGGGAGTGTTACTTGAGGGGTTGGTAAGCTCCGGGTCCACAGCCGGCACCTGGCCCGCCGCAAGCAACTCCTCCGCACCGTTAACGGACGGAATGATTGATTGTGGGGCAGGAGGGTCCAACTGTTCGTCGATGGATTCGGCGTTGGGTTCACCGAAGGGTTTGTCGAAGGAATCGTCGGAGTGGGCGTCAGAGGGAACACTCTCTGCCAGGGCGACAAGCCGGCGGGGAAGCGCGACCAACAGCGAGGACAATTCGACCAGTTGGGCGGCCAGGCGCGGCAGCAGGCCATTGCCCAGTTCTCGGGCCAGATCGGCCACCAGGGGCTGGTTGCGCTGACGGGCGAAGGGGGTGGACTCCGCCGCGGCGCCTTGCCACAGGGGGGTGGCGATGAAGGCCTCCGCCCCCGGTCCGCTGAGGCGGGCTTCCAGTGTGGCCAAGGTCAGGGGGGGCAGGACCGCCACCGGCGACCGACCCAGTCCGGCCCACCCCTGGCGATCGACCAGGTCGATGAGCCGCGCGGCCGCGGTGTCGCTGGTCCGGGCCCAGTGGCGCAGGGTTTGGAGGTCCCTGGTGGTGGCAAGCCAGTCGCCGGGGGGCTGCCCCAGTACCTGCCGGCGGGTAATCGCCGCCAAGGCCGTCAAGGCGGCAGTGGGGGCAGTTGCGGCGGAGGCAGTGGCGACAGCGACGGTGGCCGCATCGGGCCGGACAGCCCCGGTTCCTCGCCCGGGACCCGTCCGTAGCGGATCGCCGTTGGCAGCCAAGGCGCGACGCCCCTGGTCAAAGGCGGCCATGACCTGAGCCATCGCCACCCCCTGGGGGCTCTCACCCAGAAACCGGGGCCAGTCCAGAAGCAGTCGCCACAGGTGTTCCCGCACCGTCTCCAGGTCCACCAGCAGCAGGCGCGTCGCCAGGGCGCGGGGGTGCGGGGGGATGCCTAGTGCCGCCTCACCGGCCGAGACGCAGGCAACGGTCTGGGCCGTGGCGCAGACACTGAAGAGTCTGGGGAGGGTTTCGAGCGTTGCCGTCAGGTCCTTGCCGATGAACACCCGGCTGGCGCTGGTCAGACGTGAGGACTGGATCCTGACCCCCAGCCCTCCGGTCTGGCGATGGAGATGGATCTGGAGGCGGCCCGCGGGATCGTTCATGGGTCAAGTCTTGGCCAGGGGGCCGGGATATGTGGGTTTCTGCGAGAATAGCCGAAGAATCTTCAGGGGGGAGGTACATCGTCAAGCGATTTTCTGCCGTTCCGGGTCGGGTGACGTCTGGCGGGGGACGCGGTGAATCCATCCCTGATGGCTCGATGTCCGCATCCCTCTGGTCGTCACCCCCGCCAGACGCCATCCGCACCGCTCTTCCCTTTCCGCACCGCCAACTGCAATGCCTCTGGTGTGAAACCATGCTGACCCGACAACAACTCGATCAACTGCGCCGGGACATCGTCTTCGAGACCCAGCTCGTCGGCCGTCCCTTCGTCTTCCACAGTACCTGGGGGCTCTTTTCCCCCCGCGAGATCGACGAGGGTACCCGGCTGTTGCTGGAGCAGGTGGAGGTGGAAGCGGCGGACGATTGCCTGGACCTGGGCTGCGGCTATGGCCCCATTGGCCTGGCCCTGGCGGCCCTCGCCCCCGCCGGTCGGACCCTGATGGTGGACAAGGACTTCGTCGCCGTCGAGTTCAGCAACCTCAACGCCCGGCTCAATCACCTGCCCAATGCCAGCGCCCAGTTGAGCGATGGCTTCCGGCATATCGACGCCGGGCTGCGCTTCGATCTCATCGCCAGCAACATCCCCGCCAAGGTCGGCAAGGAGGCCCTGAGCCTTTATCTTCACGACGGCCGCCAGCGGCTCAAGCCCGGCGGGCGGCTCTACGTGGTCACCATCAATGGCCTGCGCGAGTTCATGAAGCGCAATCTTACCGAGGTCTTCGGCAACTACGACAAGCTCAAGCAGGGCGCCCACTACACCGTGGCCCTGGCGCTCAGGGACTAGGCCCGCCGTAAGTGGGGGGCAAGGCGGGAGGAAAACCTGCTTTTCCCGCTCAACCACCGCTCAAGCGGTCGATCTGACGCTGCGCCTCCTGGCCGATGGCATTGTCCGGCCCCAGGGCGCGGGCCTTCTCCAGGGCGGCACGGGCGCCGGCCTGGTCGCCAGACCCGGCGCTGACGAAGCCGAGGGTCAGCCAGATGCGTTGGAAATCCGGGGCCCGCTCGGCGCCGGCGCGCAGGATCTTCAAAGCCTCGGCGGACTGACCGCTGTAGTACAGGGCCAGACCCAGGTCGTTGCTGGCGTCGGCATTGGCGGGATCGATCTCCAGGACGCGGCGGTAGTAGGGGATGGCCTCGGCGTAACGTTTCTGGCCGAAGAGACGGTCCCCGGCGTCGTTCAATTGTGTCGGATCCTGACTGGTGAGGGGCACGGCCGGGGCGCCCATCCCGCTCACCTCCCGCTGGATGAAGGTGGGTGGCGCGGCGCCCGGTGTCCCCTGCCCAGCCTGGGTCCCGGATACCGCGCTCGTCAGAGGCCGGGGCGGGTGGCGCAGGTAATAATCCCGGGTCAGGGCAAAGACGGCGAAGCCGTAGAAGAGCAGCAAGGCGGCGAACAGGGACCATTGCATGGGGGTCAGTCTGGGCATGGCGTTCGAGGGCTTATCGTTGGTGGGGTGATAAGGCATGATGCTATTGGTTCTCGGCCACCATCGCCAGCCCTCGGGCTGACATAAGGGGGATGCCCATGACGTTCGTAGATGTTTCCTTGGCGTTACTGGTACTTGCCCTGTCCGCGCTACTTGCACTTCGCCTATGGGATGGGCATGCCGACCGTAGGGAATGGACACGATTGGCCGCTTTGCAGCCGGCAAACCCACCTAGGTATGACCCCGCGCTGGTTGCCGATTTGCCCGAGCCGGCGCGACGGTTTTTCAACTTTGCCATTGCTCCCGGTACTCCTTTATTGACAGTGGCTGAGATCGATCTGGGTGGACAATTCAGCCTGGGTTCCCGGGAAAAGCCAAATTATCGGCGGATGCACGCCCGGCAGATTCTCGCCGCGCCATCGGGTTTCGTGTTTAAACTACGCTTGCCTGGCGTCGTGCCGGTATCGGGCTCTGATTCCGGCCGATGGACGCGCTTCCG
>SBFV01000068.1 GCA_006227775.1 Gammaproteobacteria bacterium
TCTTTTCCTACCGCTTCGGCTCGCCTTTGAAAAACAATCAAGTAGCGGGGACGCGCCCCCTGTCAGGGTGCAGCGATTGCTGCACCCTCACCTCAGTCCCGTTGCATGACCTGCAAGCGTCGGTTAAGGGACTGGCGGCTGATCCCGAGCAGCATGGCGGCGATACCCTGGTTGTGGTTGGCCCGTCGCATCGCTTCCTCCACCAGGAAGACGTCCGCCTCCCTCAGGGTGGGGAAGCGGCCCGGGATGGCCAGGGCCGGTCCCGTATCCGCGGGAGGCGGGGATTGACCCGCACTGGCTCGATCACGCTGTATGACCTGCTGAAAGCTGTCCAGGGCCAGAACGGAACCGCCGCGATGCTGGGCCAGGGCGTTGAAGACCAGGGCCCGCAGTTCGCGGATATTGCCGGGAAAGTCATACAGGGACAGCAGGGTGATCAGCTCGCCGGGGGCCCGCGGCGCGGGTCGGCCCATGGCCTGGGCCGCTTCCTCGATGAAGTGCTGGAGCAACAGCGGCAGATCGTCCAGGCGCTCCCGCAGGGGTGGCAACTCCACGGGATGGCTGGAGAGCCGGAAATACAGGTCCTGGCGGAACTTGCCACGATCCATGCGCCGATGCAGGGGCTGGTTGGTGGCGGCAAGAATGCGGGCATCGCTGGCGCGGGGCACATCGGAGCCGATGGGGTAATAACTTTGGGCCTGCAGCAGGCGCAACAGCTTGACCTGTGAGGCGGGCTTGAGGTCCCCGATCTCATCGAGGAAGAGGGTGCCGCCCGCGGCCTTGGCGATCAGGCCCTCCCGCTCCCGGTCGGCGCCGGTGAAGGCGCCCCGGACATGGCCAAAGAGGGTGTCGGAAAAAAGGTTATCGTCCAGACCGGCGGTATTGAGGCTGATCATCTCCCCGGCCCGGCCACTGATGCGGTGGATGGCCTGGGCGATCAGTTCCTTGCCGGTGCCGGTCTCACCCGTGATCAACACGGGCTCCCCGGAGTCGGCGATGGCCTCCACGTAGCGAAAGAGGCGCTGCATGCGATTGTTACGGGTGACGATGGGCGCGAAGGCCTCCGGATGGCCGACCCCATCCCCCATCAGGCTGGACCTGAGGGTGCCGATCTCCTGGCGCAGCAGGCGGATCTCCAGGGCGCGTCGCACGGCGGAGACGAACCGGCTCTCCTCCACCGGCTTGACCAGGTAGTCGAAGGCCCCCTCCTTCATGCAGGACACCGCCGTCTCTACCTCCTGGGAGGCGGTCATGACCACGACGGGGATCTCGGGATACTCCCGGGTCAGGCGGGGCAGCAACTCCTGGCCGGAGACATGGGGCATGAAGAGGTCGAGGATGATTACCCCCGCCGTCTGACGCTCCAGACAGGGCAACAGCTCCCGGCCATCGCTCAGGGCCGTGACCGCCGTGATGCCATGGGTATTCAGCAGATACTCGGCCCCAAACAGAATCTCCTCTTCATCGTCCACCAGGACTACCGGCCACTTTTGTCGGCTTTCCAAACTTGACCTCCGCTGACTGCGTCATCGCCCCCCGGATGCTTGCGTCGGCGGGGTGATCAGTCCCTCTTCGGCGAGGCCTTCTCGCCACGCTCCTGACTCTGTTCAGCCGCCTTGGCCAAGGGTAACAGAACGCTGACCCGGGTACCCACCCCCGGCGTCGACTCGATCTCCATCCGCCCGGAATGATGTTGAATGATCCGGGCGGAAATGGAAAGACCCAGACCGGTGCCACCATTCCCGCTCCGGGTGGTGAAGAAGGGCTCGGTGACCCGCTCCCGCACCTCCGCCGTCATGCCCTGGCCTTCGTCGGCGACGCACACCCGCACGAACTCTCCCTCCGGGTCCAGCCCGGCGGTGATCAGGACCGCGGCGGAACGGTTGGGCAGGGACTGCAAGGCATTGAGGATCAGGTTGATGAACACCTGTTCCAGTTGCTGGCCATTGCCAGGCACGCAGGGGAGGGATGCGGGCAGTGCCAGCCGGCAATGATCCGTGTAGCGGTGAATCTGGCTCTGGAGGATGGACAGGGCGGTGGGGAGGACCTCACCGAGATCCACGCTATGGTCCAGATCCCCCGCGTCCGGCCGGGCCATGTGCTTGAGATTGCCAACGATCTTCTCGATCCGCTGCGAACCCTTGACGATGCCTTCCATGAGTCGCGGCAGCCCCGTCAGGGCGCGGGCCACGGGAACGCCACCGACGCTGAAATCGCCATAGTCGCGCTGATGCTGCTCCAGCACGCTACGCAGATCCTCCCAACTGCGGGTCAGGATGGAGGCGTTGAACTGGATGGCGTTGTTGGGATTGTTGATCTCGTGGGCGACGCTGGCGGCGAGCAGGCCCAGGGACGCCAGGCGGGCATTGCGGATGGCATGGGCCTCCAGCACCCGCTTCTCCGTGACATCGGTGAGGATGACCATGGCCGCGGCAACCCGGGCACCCTCTCGCAGGGGCACCAGGCGCAGTTCCCACCAGGTCGAATCATCCCCGGCGTAACCGAAACGCTCCGGCTCGCCGATGCTCAGTACCTGGCTGAGGGCCTGGGTAAAGCGCTCGCGCATGCGGATCGGCAGGAAACCGGCGCCACAGCGAATATCCCGCCCCACCCCATTGGCCGGAAGGGGACGGTTCACGATGAGGACGCACCCTTCCCGATCCACGGTCATGATGATATCGGGGGACTGGTCGAAGAGGATGCGCAGTTTCTGCTCCGACTCCCGCAGTTCCTCCTCGATGCGCAGGCGCAGCCGCAAAGCGGCGCGAAAGTGCAGGATAAACAGCACGACCACCAGGGTCAGGGCCAGACCGCTGCCCAAGACGATCCAAGGGCCCTCCCGGAATACCTCGGTGCTGAACTGGCGAGTCGGGGAACAGGTGATCGACCAGCGCCGATCCGCCACCGGAAAGTTCTCGGTGACGCGGGGCGCCGGGTCCAGGTCCCAGCCCCGCCACGCGGTGGTCGCCGGTGTCGGCGAGCGATTGAGGCGGCTCGCGTAGAAATCCAGCAATTCCTCGCCGGGGGGCGCGGATTCGTCCAGGACCAGGAACTCTACCCCGCGGGGTTCCAGGACCCCCATGGCGGCATCGGCGATGTCAGCGATGCGAAAGACCCCGACGACGAAACCCAGCAGGGCGGCCGGGGGGGGATCGGACAGCATCACTGCCGTGGGCGCCGCGCTCAATACCGGCATGAAGGCCATGAATCCGTACTGGGGATGATCGCCATGGATCAAGAGAATGCGACCACTGACCACCATGTCCCCTCTCGCCAGGGAGCGCGCCATCAAGGCCCTCAGCACGGGTTGAGCGCCCAGATCCTGACCCAGAGTCAAGGCGCTTTCCCGTTCTGATTCCAGGTAGCGAATCGGAAAGCGATCTTCCGCCCCGATCTCGGGCAGCCGTCCGTCCGGAGCCGCCATCCCGGTTACCCGCTCGGTAAGCAGTGGCGCTGACTCCCCGTTTTCAGGGTCATGAGTAGCCGTACCCCCGGGCAGGAGCGGCACCCAGGCCAGGGCATGGATACCCTTGAAGCGATCGAAGAGACCATGGGCGAAGAGGCCGAAGGCCTGTGCGTCGACCTGGGGAGAGACACGGAAGAGATCATGCAGGGAGCGAACCGCATCCAACCCCTCCTCGATCCCCTTTTTGAGCACGCGATTCCGATTCTGAGCCAGCCATTCAAATTCCAATTGATGGCGCCGTTCGAGCTCAACCCGTACGCCCCAGAAGCCACCCAGAGATATCAGCAGCCCGGCGGCGCCGACCAGGATGGGCAACCAGTGAAGTTTGAGAAATTTCGACATCTAGGCTCAGGATGAAAATGAACCCCCATGGCCCTGCGCCCCCCCCCGCCGGGGGCCTGTAGCGGAATATCCCCGGAGCAGAAAGCCCCTGCGGGAGAACCCCTTGCCCACCCAAGAAC
>SBFV01000390.1 GCA_006227775.1 Gammaproteobacteria bacterium
GACCTGACGGTCCCAGGAGTTGTTGCCGGCCGCTTTCAGTGGCCCTTGCCAGAGTCGCCCCAAAAGGCGGCCTGAGCACACCCAGGCCCGCTCGCTACCTGCAACGCTGACCAGTCCAGGCAGCAACCTCGACCGCCACCCTCATACCCCAGCCCAGGATTAACATCCATGACCACCCCCGCCCCCCTGCGCCTGAACAAAGACCAGGACCGCCGCCTGCTCGCCGGCCACTGCTGGGTCTACAGCAACGAGATCGATACGCAGGCGACGCCGCTGAAAGGTCTGGAGCCGGGTCAACCCGTGCAGATCTTCAGCCATGGCGGTCACCCCCTGGGGCACGGCTACGTCAATCCCCAGTCCCTGATCTGCGCCCGGTTGGTCACCCATGACCCGCGCCGGTCCCTGGGCCCGGCCCTGTGGCTCGAACGGCTGCGCCAGGCCCTGGAACTGCGTGAGCGGCTTTACGACCAGCCCTTCTATCGCCTGGTTTACGGCGAAAGCGATGGCCTGCCGGGCCTGGTGGTGGACCGCTACGCCGACCTGCTGGTGGTCCAGATCACCACCGCCGGCATGGAGCGGGCCCGCACCGACCTGCTCACCGCCCTGGACCAGTTGCTGCAACCCGCGTGCATCCTGTTGCGCAACGACAGCCCCGTCCGGGAACTGGAGGGACTGCCCCTGACCAACGAGGTGGTCCGGGGGAGCGAGCCGGGGGAGATCGAGGTACCGGAGCAGGGCAATCTGTTCCGGGTATCGCCGCTGACCGGCCAGAAGACCGGCTGGTTCTTCGACCAGGCGGAGAATCGCGCCCGCCTGGCCCGCTTCGGTCGCCCGCGCCGCGCCCTGGATGTCTGTAGCTACGTCGGCGCCTGGGGGTTGCGGGCCGCCACGCTCGGCGCCAAGGAGGTCGTGTGCGTGGACAGCTCGGCCACCGCCCTGGCGGCGGTGGGCGCCAACGCCGAGCGCAACGGCCTGCTGGGGCGGGTCAGCGGCCTCCAGGGCGACGCCTTCGATGCCCTACGCCAGCTCAAGGAGGAAGGGGAGCGCTTTGACCTGGTGATGCTCGATCCCCCGGCCTTCATCAAGCGGCGCAAGGACGAGCGGGAGGGTCTCCAGGCCTACCAGCGCCTCAACCGGCTCGGCCTGGACGTGCTGGAGCCCGGCGGTCTGTTGGTGACCTCCTCCTGCTCCTTCCATCTGGGGCGGGACGACTTTCTGCGCCTGGTGCAGCAGGCCGCCCGCCGCGCCCACGTCAGCCTGCAACTCCTGGCGATGGGCGGGCAGGGGCCGGACCATCCGGTCCATCCCGCCATCCCCGAGACGGCCTACCTCAAGACCTTCTTCCTGCGGGCCTTGCCGGGGTTCTAGCCCCGGCTAAGCTGACGCTTTTCCGCATTCGTCCCCGCCAGGGAGGGCGGGGAAGGTTCCTGGCCGCCGCGACTTAACGCGCCGGCGTCGCCCAGTCGTCGTCAGGGGCGGAAGGACGCGGCCGCCCCACACCAGAGTCGCCCGTCTGGCCGGCATCTTCCACCGCCGGCCCTGCCCCACCGGCAACGCCAGACTGGCTTTCCGCCGGCTGGACCCAGCCACCGTCGGCGGGCGTTCCCCAGTCGCCATCACGCGACTGGCCCGAGTCCTCCGCCGCCGGTTGATCTCCCTCGCCCGGGGCGGAGCTGCCCCAACCGCTATCTTGCCGCCCCCAACCACCACCGGTCTCGATCTGGATCTGGATGCTGTCCAGGTCCACCTCTGTTGCCTTGTCCAGGCCCATCGTCACGATCCCTGGGAAGGCGATGATGGTGGCGACCATGCTGAGCTGGATCAGGACGAAGGGGATTGCGCCCCGATAGATGTCGAGGGTCTTCACACCCTCCACCCGCCGGTGGGTGACCCGATCGATGAAGGCCTGGCCCGGAGCCACGCTGCGCAGATAGAAGAGGGCGAAGCCGAAGGGCGGGGTCAGGAAGGAGGTTTGCAGGTTCATGGCCAGCAGGATGCCGAACCAGACCAGGTCGATGCCCAGCTTGTCCGCCACCGGCGCCAGCAGGGGCACCAGGATGAAGGCGATCTCGAAGAAGTCGATGAAGAAGCCCAGGCAGAAGACGACGAAATTGACGAACACCAGGAAACCAAGCTGGCCACCCGGCAGTTTGTCGAAAAGGTGCTCCACCCAAAGCTGCCCGTCGACGGCGGTGAAGGTGAAGCTGAACACGGTGGAACCGATGAGGATGAAAAGGACGAAGGTGGACAGCCGCGCCGTGGCCTCCAGGGCATGTTTGAGCAGACCCAGGCTGAGCTTGCGGCGGGCCAGGGCCATGACCAGGGCGCCGACGGCACCCATGGCCCCGCCCTCGGTCGGGGTGGCGACCCCAAGGAAGATGGTGCCCAGCACCAGAAAGATGAGGATCAGCGGCGGGATCAGGACGAAGGTGACCCGCTCCGTGAGCCGGGACAACAGCCCCAGACCCAGGGCCTTATTGATCGTGGCGGCGAGAAAGGCCAGGACAGTCCCGCCGGTCAGGGTGACCACGATGGTTTCGTCCAGGGCGGGATTGACCTGGGCTCCCTGGATGCCGCCGAGGATCTCGCCGTAATGCCGGCCGAAGGCCACGGCGATGGCGGCGATGATCAGGGTGAAGACCCCCAGTGAGCGCAGGCCCGAGCTGCCATCGGGCTCGGCGTAGGTGCGCGCATCGGGTGGCAAGGCGGGGACCATCTGGGGCCTGAAGATGGCCAGAAGGATGATGAAGAGGGCGAACAAGCCCACCAGGGTAAAGGCCGGGATGAAGGCGCCCATGTAAAGGTCACCGACGCTGCGGCCGAGCTGATCGGCCAGAACGATCAGGACCAGCGAGGGAGGAATGATCTGCGCCAGGGTACCGGAAGCGGTGATGGCTCCGGCGGCAATGGCTCGACTATAGCCATAGCGCAGCATGATGGGCAGGGAGATCAGCCCCATGGAGATTACCGAGGCCGCCACCACGCCGGTGGTCGCCGCCAGCAGGGCGCCGACGAACAGCACCGCCAGGGCCACGCCGCCGCGGATGGGCCCGAAGACCTGGCCGACGGTATCGAGCAAGTCCTCGGCCATGCCGCTGCGCTCCAGAATCAGGCCCATGAGGGTGAAGAAGGGAATGGCCAGCAGGGTCTCGTTTTGCATGATCCCGAAGACCCGCAGGGGCAAGGCCTGAAAGAGGCTTGGCGGCAGTAGTCCTATCTCCATGCCGATGAAGCCCCAGGTCAGACCCACGGCCGCGAGGGAGAAGGCCACGGGAAAACCCGTGAGTAGAAAGATAAGCAAGGACCCGAACATCAATTCGGGGATATGGGCGGCGAGGATCGCGGTCATTTGGCCTCACCTCCGAGGTGCCGGGAAGCGGCCGCGGCGACATCGCGGGCATTGGCGGCCGCGCCGGTAACCTCATTACCAGTGCCTCCCCCTTCGGCGGCAGTGGAATCTCCCCGGCGCTCATGTTGAGGGACATTTTCCTCGCTCTTCTCCCCTTGGAGGGGATTGGGCCCGGCGCCGATCAGGAAGGCGAAGCGTTTGATGAGCTCGGCCAAGGCCTGGAGGCCCAGCAGCCCAAAGCCCAGTGGAACCAGGGCGTAGATCGGCCAGCGGATGAGGCCGCCATAGTTCTGCGAGATCTCCCCGGAGACATAGGCCTGCCAGACATAGGCCCAGGACAGGTGAATCATGAAGCCGCATAGGGGCAACAGGAAGACCAGGATACCCGTGACATCGATCCAGTTGCGCGCGCGCATGGACAGCTTGCCCGCCAGGACATCGATCCGGACATGGGCGTTCTCCATGAAGGTATAGCCGGCGCCGAGGAGAAAGACGGCGGCGAAGAGGTACCACTGGACCTCGAGGAAGGCATTGGAGCTGAAGTCGAAGGCCTTGCGGCCGACGGCGTTGAGGGCGCTGATGAGGACGGCGGCTAATACCAGCCAGGGGATCAGCTTGCCGAAGAGACCATTGACGCGGTCGATGAGGCGCGCCAGGCGCAGGAGGGTCTTCATGGGGCGGGCCCAGGACCGTCCGGAAAGCGCAACGCCAGGGCCAGATCCGTGGCGACGCCCGGCGTTGGGCATCCGCGGTCGCGGCAGGAGTTAGCGGACCGGCCCTCGGGGGCGACCATGCCCCCGAGGGCCGGGCAAAGATCGGGCGCTAGAGTTTCTGGGCGGCGAGGTATTGGGTGTAGTTGGCCTCCGCCACCGACTGCCATTGCACCTGCTGGGCCATGAAGCTCTTGTAATCAGGATAGACCTTTATCCAATTCGGGTTCTTCTCGTCCAGTTCCTTATACACCTCCTGCGCGGCCTTGAAGGCGGCATCCATGACATCCTTGGGGAAGCGGCTCAGCTTGGCCCCCTCGGCGACCAGTTGCTTGAGGGCGGCGGGGTTGCGGGCATCGTAGCGCGCCTGACACTGGACATGAGCGGCGGCCGCGGCCTGGGTGATGATGGCCTGATAATCCTTGGACAGGCTGTTCCACTTGTCGCTGTTGATGTAAATGGAGAACTGGGTGCTCCCCTCCCACCAGGCGGGGTAATAGTAGTAGGGCGCCACCTTGTGCAGGCCCAGCTTGAGGTCGTCGTAAGGGCCGATCCACTCGGAGGCATCGATGGTCCCCTTCTCCAGGGCCTGATAGATCTCGCCCGCCGGCAGGGTCTGTGCCACCAGGCCCAGCTTGGCCAGGACGCGACCGGCGAAGGCCGAGATGCGCATCTTCATGCCTTCCAGATCCTTGACCGACTTGATCTCCTTGCGATACCAACCGCCCATCTGGGCGCCGGTATTGCCGCAGGGGAAGTTGACGATGTTGTACTGGGCGTAAAAGTCCCGCAGCAGCTTCAGACCGTTGCCATCGTACATCCAGGCGGTCATGGGGCGTGAGGTCATGCCGAAGGGCACGGAGCAGTCGAGGGCGAAGGTCTCGTCCTTGCCGAAGAAATAGTAGGGGGCGGTATGGGCGCACTCCACGGTGCCCTGCTGGATGGCATCGACCACGCCGAAGGCGGGGACGATCTCACCGGCAGGGTGAACCGAGATCTGGAAATTGCCCCCCGTGGCATCGGCGACATACTGGGCGAAGGACTCGCTGGCGCCAAAGACGGTGTCAAGGGATTTCGGGAAGCTGGACGCCAGGCGCCAGCGGATGGGCTCCTGGGCCCGGACGAAGGCCGGGGCTATGCCGGTGGCCAGAATGCCGGCCATGCCGGCGCCTTGCAGGAAGGAACGACGTTCCATTTTTACCCCCTCGCGTTTAGCGTCATGATCGCCGTTGGTTTCAATCAATCCCCGGGAATTTTAGGTTAGCGGGAAAGACATCACCAGCATCTTTCTCATCCCTAAGGGGGAAGGCGCGACCATTCATGCAAGCTGGCCGAGACGGGCGGTCCTCGATAGCGCTCAATCGCCATCCCCCCCACCCTGGGCAGACCGCCCACATGGACCTAGGCGGGCGAGGCAATCGTGCAAGGACAAATGGATCAACGGAGGGGACCTGGAAAACCAGACCGGCTTTTGCACAGACCGGCGCTGGACCTTGCGATTCGCCTACTTCATTTCGCGGCGATACCAAATAATATCTTATGGTTTCGATCAATAATCCTGAGTTGTGTTTATGAATGAAATGCTTATACTGCCTTCCGTCGGGATGCACGGGCAGGGTTACCAGCCCCCTGGCAAGAATCCCGCATCACGACGGTCCTGCAACCAGCAAAAAACCTAAGGCTGGCTCAGACCCGGCCCCAGGGTTAACAGCCAATAACTCAATTTTGTAGCGGAGACAAGGCATGGCAAAGACTTACAGCGCGGGCGTGAAGGAGTACCGCGAGACTTACTGGATGCCCCATTACACCCCCAAGGACACGGATATCCTGGCGTGCTTCAAGATCACCCCGCAGCCGGGCGTGCCCCGTGAGGAGGCCGCCGCCGCCGTCGCCGCCGAGTCCTCCACCGGCACCTGGACCACGGTGTGGACCGACCTGCTGACCGACCTCGACTATTACAAGGGCCGTGCCTACTCCATCGAGGACGTCCCGGGCGACGACACCTGCTTCTACGCCTTCATCGCCTACCCCATCGATCTGTTCGAGGAAGGCTCGGTCGTCAACGTCTTCACCTCCCTGGTGGGCAACGTCTTCGGCTTCAAGGCCGTTCGCGCCCTGCGGCTGGAGGACGTGCGCTTCCCCATCGCCTATGTCATGACCTGCAATGGCCCGCCTCATGGCATCCAGGTCGAGCGCGACATCATGAACAAGTACGGACGTCCCCTGCTGGGCTGCACCATCAAGCCCAAGCTCGGCCTGTCCGCCAAGAACTATGGCCGCGCCGTCTACGAGTGCCTGCGCGGTGGCCTGGACTTCACCAAGGACGACGAGAACGTCAACTCCCAGCCCTTCATGCGGTGGCGCCAGCGCTTCGACTTCGTCATGGACGCCATCCGCAAGGCCGAGGATGAGACCGGCGAGCGCAAGGGCCATTACCTGAACGTCACCGCCCCCACCCCGGAAGAGATGTACAAGCGGGCCGAGTACGCCAAGGAAATCGGCGCGCCCATCATCATGCACGACTACATCACCGGCGGCTTCTGCGCCAACACCGGCCTGGCCCAGTGGTGTCGCGACAACGGCCTGCTGCTGCACATCCATCGCGCCATGCACGCCGTGCTCGACCGCAACCCCCATCACGGCATCCATTTCCGCGTCCTGACCAAGATCTTGCGCCTGTCCGGCGGTGACCACCTGCACACCGGTACCGTGGTGGGCAAGCTCGAGGGCGACCGCGAGTCGACCCTGGGCTGGATCGACCTGCTGCGGGAGTCCTATGTCAAGGAGGATCGCAGCCGCGGCATCTTCTTCGACCAGGACTGGGGCTCCATGCCTGGCGCCTTCGCCGTCGCCTCCGGTGGTATCCACGTCTGGCACATGCCCGCCTTGGTCACCATCTTCGGTGATGACTCCGTCCTCCAGTTCGGTGGTGGCACCCTGGGCCATCCTTGGGGCAACGCCGCCGGCGCCGCGGCCAACCGTGTCGCTCTCGAGGCCTGCGTCGAGGCCCGCAACCAGGGCGTCGCCATCGAGAAGGAAGGCAAGGAGGTCCTCACCAAGGCTGCCGCCAGCAGCCCCGAGCTCAAGATCGCCATGGAGACCTGGAAAGAGATCAAGTTCGAGTTCGACACCGTCGACAAGCTGGACGTGGCCCACAAGTAAACCACCGTCAGCCAGCCGCCACCCCGGTCAGGCGCCGGGGCGGACATCGAACCCCAGCGAACCGAACAACCTATTCAGAGGAATACACCAATGAGCGAAATGCAGGACTACAAGTCCAGTCTGAGCGATGTCAGCAGCCGTAAGTTCGAGACCTTCTCCTACCTCCCCGAGATGGACCAGGAACGCATCCGCAAGCAGGTCCAGTACATCGTCGGCAAGGGCTGGAACCCGGCCATCGAGCATACCGAGCCCGAGAACGCCTTCGACTACTATTGGTACATGTGGAAGCTGCCCATGTTCGGCGAGACCGACGTGGACAAGATCCTGGCCGAGGCCGAGGCCTGCCACAAGGCCCATCCCAACAACCATGTCCGGCTGATCGGTTACGACAACTACGCCCAGTCCAAGGGCGCCGAGATGGTGGTCTTCCGCGGCAAGCCGGTCTGACGCCAGACCGACCGCGCGACCGGCGGCCAGCCGCGACCGACCCGACCTTGCCACCCGATCGGCCTGGTGGCAAGGTTTGGGAACCAAGTGAGCGGTGGTATTGCCGGGGCACTGCCCAATAAGGCCCCTGTCTCGGCAACAACGAGGCAGGGGCCTTTTTTTGGCCAGGGCCAACGGCCTCGGCGCTCACCAGATCGCCATTTTCCCGCCCGCCCGCGTCAACGCTGGCCAAGGGTGTCGGTGGGCGACCAGCGGGGGCGTGCATGGCGGGAATGCCATGCCCGAGCCGCCAAGGACGGATTCACGGCACCCCCCGCAGCTGGCGGAACCAGCCCGCAACGCCGCGACCAAGGGTACCGGGTGACGGCCGGCGGGGGCGTGCATGGCAGGGAAGCCATGCCCGAGCCTCCAGGGATGGATTCACGGCGCCCCCCGCCGGCCGCCACCCGGCACTGTTGGACACCCCCGGCCGCCAGATGTGACAGACAAATGATTCCAGAGGTAAGCTGAGATGAGCGACAACATCGACCGGGATCAGTACCTGGTCCAAACCGAGCCCTACTACCGCCCCGTAGCCCAGGAAGTGGCCCTGTACGAGGCCGCCTATGGCGCCCGCATGCCCGTCATGCTCAAGGGCCCCACTGGCTGCGGCAAGTCCCGCTTCGTCGAATACATGGCCTGGCGCCTGGGCCGGCCCCTGATCACCGTCGCCTGCAACGAGGACATGACCGCCTCCGACCTGGTCGGGCGCTTCCTCCTCGACGTCAACGGCACCCGCTGGCAGGACGGCCCCCTCACCGTCGCCGCCCGCATCGGCGCCATCTGCTACCTGGACGAGGTGGTCGAGGCCCGCCAGGACACCACGGTCGTCATCCACCCCCTCACCGACCACCGCCGCGTCCTGCCCCTGGAAAAGAAGGGGGAACTGGTGGCCGCCCACCCCGACTTCCAGATCGTCATCTCCTACAACCCCGGCTACCAGAGCCTGATGAAGGACCTCAAGCAATCCACCAAACAGCGCTTTGGCGCCCTGGACTTCAACTATCCCTCACCGGAGATCGAGGCGGAGATCCTCGCCCACGAGGCCGGCATCGAACCGGCTGTCGCCGACAAGCTGGTGCAGGTCGCCCAGCGCAGCCGCAATCTCAAGGGTCATGGCCTGGACGAAGGCATGTCCACCCGCCTGCTGGTGTATGCCGGCCAGTTGATCCGTCAGGGCATCGAGCCCCAGGCCGCCTGCCAGATGGCCCTGGTGCGTCCCCTGACGGATGATCCCGATATGCGCGATACCCTGGACGCGGCGGTGACGACCTATTTCTAAGGCAACCCGTTACGCGGGAGGCAAGCCCCATGAGCATCGATTTCAGCCAATACATCAGTTGCCTCAACCAGGGCAGCCAAGACCATCGCGCCGCCCTGGAATCCAGCTACCAGGAGGCGGCGCGGGTCATGTCGCCGCGGGGCCTGCAAAACTACCTGGAGGGCATGCGCGCCATGTGCGGCATGGGCCGGGGCCAGGACCTGGTGCTGGCCTTTGTCCAGGAACTGCCTAAGGTGGTCAAGGAGGTGGGCGAGGACGTCATCGTCGATGTCGTCACCAGCATGATGAAACTCGCCTCCCACACCTCCGGCACCGTCATCGCCCTGCTGCTCTCCAACCTGCCCCTGGCCGCCCAGCGCCTGGGGGATGCCGAGCTGCTGCGTGGCTTCCTCGGGCTGGCCCATCAGCTCGCCGGCAAGGCCCCGCGCGGCCTGCGGCCCATGATGGAGAACATGGACGAGCTGCTGTCCAAACTCACCCTGGGTGGCCTGCGCCGCTGGGCACTCTGGGGCGCCCAGGCCCATGCCCGCGACCTGGACGGCCAGATGGCCTATTTCGGCCTGGCCACCGAATCATCCCGTGCCGTGCTGCAAAAGGAGCGGCGCGGCAGCCTGCTGGTGGACAATCAGCGCAAGCTCAATTTCTACCTGCGGGCCCTCTGGGCGCGGGCCTTTTTCCTGCGCCCCACCTCCGGAGACTACGAGAACCGCCAGGGCTTGCGGCCCTTCATCGAGGACGGCTTCTTCCACCTGCCGGATGCCTTTGACGCCTATCATGGCATTGCCGGTACCGAGGTCTATCGTGCCTGCGCCGCCCACTGCGCCGCTCATTTGGTCTATACCCGAAAAGAACTCAGCGCCGAGGCCCTCAACCCCTTCCAGCGCTGGCTGATCGAGCTGTTCGAGGACGCGCGGGTGGAATACCTGGCCATCCAGAAATTCCCCGGGCTACGCAAGCTGTGGTTGCCCTTCTTCACCCGGCCCTCCGCGGAGGGCGCCACCCTGCCCCACCCCACCCTGGACCGGCTGTTGCGCCTGGCCCAGGCCCTCCTCGACCCCGCCTATTGGGCGGAGGAGGAAGACGAACGCCTCCTCGCCGCCGCCCGCGACTTTCATGCCGAACTGGCGACCCGCCCCGAGGACAACCAGATCAGTTGGGACGCCGGCGTCGCCTTTTACAACGCCCTGGGCCGGGAGGCCGCCCTGCCCAGCCTGCGCCTGCTGGAAGACTGGCCCCTGCCCTACCGGGACGACAACCGCTACCTCTGGGCCTTCGACGAGTCAGAATTTCTCAGTCGCGGCGTCGATTACATCCCCCTCAGCCAACGCCAGGTACGCAAGCACGTCGGCCTCATGGAATTCGTCAACGAGATTGACGTGGAGACCGCCGGCGACGATGCCCAGGAGATCTGGGTCCTGGGCACCGAACTCTTCCCCTACGAGGATATGGGCGTCAGCTACAACCAGTCGGAGGGCAAGGAGCCGGTCTCCGATCCCTTCCGCTATCAGGAATGGGACCATCAGGTGCAGCTTTATCGCCCGGACTGGGCCACGGTGCTGGAGCGCCGCCAGGGCCTGGGCGATCCGGCGGAGATGGATGCCCTCCTGACCCGCTATCGTCCCCTGGCTACCCGCATCCGCCACCTGATCGACGCCCTCCAGCCCCAGGGGGTGGTGCGCCGCCGCGGCTACGAGGAGGG
>SBFV01000301.1 GCA_006227775.1 Gammaproteobacteria bacterium
ATCAACGCCCAGAAGGACGAGGGCCGCCGTCCCGAACACCTGGACGACGGCGGTGACTACTTTCAGCGCAAGCTGATCGAGGTCTACGCCGAATATCAGGCCGCCTGCACCCGTGGCGGCCAGGTGGACTTCGCCGAACTCCTGCTGCGTACCCACGAGTTGCTGCGCGACCGGCCCGACATCCGCTTCCACTACCAGCAGCGCTTCGCCCACATCCTGGTGGACGAGTTCCAGGACACCAACGCCATCCAGTACGCCTGGCTGCGGCTCCTGGCCGGAGAGCGGGACAACCTCTTCCTGGTGGGGGACGACGACCAATCCATCTATGGCTGGCGCGGGGCCAAGGTGGAGAACATGCAGCGCTTCCAGCGCGACTATCCCAACACCCAGGTGGTGCGCCTGGAGCAGAATTACCGCTCCACCGGCACCATTCTCAAGGCCGCCAACGCCCTCATCGCCCACAATCCCAGCCGCCTGGGCAAGAACCTCTGGACCCAGGGCGGCGAGGGCGAGCCCATCCAGCGCTACGCCGCCTTCAACGAGGTGGACGAGGCGCGTTTCGTCGTCGACCGCATTCGCCGCTACCTCACCGAGGAGGGCTATCGCCGGACGGAGTGCGCCATTCTCTACCGCACCACCGCCCAGTCACGGCTGTTCGAGGAGGCCCTGCTCCAGGCCCAGATCCCCTACCGGGTGTATGGGGGACTGCGCTTCTTCGAGCGCGCCGAGATCAAGGACGCCATGGCCTACCTGCGCCTGGTCGCCAACCCGGAGGACGACACCGCCTTCGAGCGCGCCGTCAACAACCCGCCCCGGGGCATCGGCCTGCGCACCCTGGACAGCCTGCGCGAGCAGGCGCGGGACGCGCGGGTCTCGCTGTGGCGGGCGGCCCGCGATCTGACCGGCAGCGGCGCCCTCCCCCCCCGTGCCGCCGGTGCCGTCAACCAGTTCCTGGGCCTGATCGACACCCATCGCGCCCGCGCTCGCGACCTGAACCTGGAAGTCCTGACCCGGGACCTTATCGCCGCCGCCGGCCTGGCGGAGCACTATCGCAAGGAAAAGGACGGCAAGGGCCAGGACCGCATTGAAAACCTGGAGCAGTTGGTGGAGACCGCCCGGCGCTTCCGCCACGAGATGGGGTGGGACTACGCCGTACCCGTTACCGCTGAGGCCAGCCCCACGGTAAGCGCCGAGGCCAGCGCCCAGTCCAGCCCAGCGCCCAGCCCCCCGGGCGGCGACTCGGGCATGAGCCCGGACGCCGGGCCGATTGAACACAGTGATCTTGACGGCTTCCTCGCCCTCGCCGCGCTGGAGGCCGGCGATACCCAGGCCGACGAAGCCGAGGACGCGGTTCAGCTCATGACCCTGCACAGCGCCAAGGGCCTGGAGTTTCCCATCGTCTTCCTGGTTGGCGCCGAGGAGGGCCTCTTCCCCCACAGCCTCTCGGTCCAGGACCCCAGTCGCCTGGAGGAGGAGCGCCGTCTCTGCTACGTCGGCCTGACGCGGGCCAAACAGCGCCTCTTCGTCTGCCATGCCGAGAGCCGGCGTTTTCGCGGCAGTGAGGAATACCCCTTCCCCTCCCGCTTCCTGCGCGAGATCCCGGTGGAACTGGTCCGGGAGGTACGGGGCGGCAGCCTCACCCGCTCCTCCTTCCATGACCGCGCTGACTTCCTGCCCCCCCGCACTCCCCCCGCCCACGCGGGCGGCCGGAGTGGGTCGGGGGGCTCGGTCGCGTCCAGGGACGACGCCGGCGGCTTTCACCTCGGCCAGCGGGTGTTGCATCCCAAGTTTGGCGAGGGCGTGGTGCTCAACAGCGAGGGTCAGGGCGCCGCGGCGCGCGTTCAGATCAATTTCTTGCGTGAGGGCACCAAGTGGCTGGTCCTCGCCTATGCCCGTCTGGAGCCGCTGGGATGATCCCGCTGCGCATTCGCCAGGCCCAAGGGCCACTTTGTCGGTCCTTCGCGGTCGATCCCTTCAAGCGGTTGGTGAGACTGAGACGCCGGCTGACGCCCAGTTGGACATCCGGGTGGGGGTTGCCGCCGGCGACCCATCGGACCGGAATGCGATTGGCTTGCCCGGCCTATCCTGGATACCTCCTCTGGTTGGCCCTGGTCCTGTTGCTACCGACGGGCTGCCGCTCCGACACCGGACCCGCCCCCATCAGCGGCGAGGTGCCCGAGGCCAAGGGCTGGACCCTGGAGGTGCTGGCCCGGGACCTGGAGAATCCCTGGGGCATCGCCTGGCTCCCCGACGGTTCGGCCCTGATCACGGAGCGGCCAGGGCGTCTGCGCCGGTTCCGCGATGGCCACCTCGAACCGGAGCCGATCGCCGGTCTGCCACCGATCCTGTCCTACGGCCAGGGAGGGCTCCTGGACATCGCCTTGCACCCGGATTTCGCCACCAACCGCCTGATCTATCTCAGTCTGGTCATCGGCACCCCCGAGGCCAACCGCACCGCCCTCGCGCGGGGTCGCCTGACGGACGCCGGCCTGCAAGGAACGGAAATCATCTTTCTGAACGCGGACGTCAAGGATGGCGCCCAGCACTTCGGCTCACGGTTGCTCTTTTTGCCTGACCGCAGCCTGCTCATGAGCATCGGCGACGGCGGCAATCCCCCCCTGGCCTTCGCCGGCGCCAACATCCGTAACCAGGCCCAGAACCTCGGCACCCACTTCGGCAAGATCCTGCGCCTGCGGGACGACGGCAGCCCCCACCCCGACAACCCCTTCCGCGACCGGCCGGGTGCCCGGCCCGAGATCTGGACCCTGGGCCACCGCAACGTCCAGGGCCTGGCCCTGGACCATCAGGGGCGCGTCTGGGCCAACGAGCACGGTTCCCGGGGCGGAGACGAGCTCAACCTCATCGAGGGCGGCGCCAACTACGGCTGGCCGGAGGTCAGCTATAGCATGGAATACTGGGGCCCTCCCGTCGCCAGTAAGCAAAGCGGGCCTGGCTTCCGGGACCCGGTGCTGGTGTGGACGCCGTCCAAGGCCCCCAGCGGTCTGACCTTCTACACCGGCGACCGCTATCCCGGCTGGCGGGGCAACCTGTTCAGTGGCGCCCTCAAGTTCCAGCAGATCCGGCGCCTGGTGCTGGACGATACCCGGGTGGTGGCGGAAGACAAGCTCAGCATCGGCCAGCGGGTGCGGGACCTGCGTCAGGGCCCCGACGGCTATCTCTATGTGCTGACCGACCATCACGACGGCCAACTGCTGCGCATCCTGCCCGCTGCCGAATGATCCGATCCCAGGGGAAGATGACCCCATGATCTCCCAGGCTGATGCACCGCCAGACACTGGCGCTTTCCGCCCTCCCCTTTCCCTCTACGTCCACATCCCCTGGTGCCTGCGGAAGTGCCCTTATTGCGATTTCAACTCTCATAACGCTCCAGGCCGGATCCCGGAGATGGCCTATGTGGAGGCCCTGTTGCGCGACCTGGATGTGGAGCTTGCTGTCGGCCCGAGGCCAGGTCCCCTGGTCTCCGTTTTCATCGGTGGCGGCACCCCCAGCCTCTTCTCCGGCCCCGCCATCGCCCGCCTGCTCGCGGGCCTCCGCCAGCGCCTGCCCCTGAGCGATGCCACCGAGATCACCCTGGAGGCCAACCCAGGCGCCGCGGATGCCGCCCACTTCGCCTCCTATCGGGAGGCGGGGGTCAACCGCCTGTCCCTGGGCGTTCAGAGCCTGGACGCTGGTCGACTCCAGGATCTGGGCCGCATCCATGGCCCCGGGGAGGCCCGCCAGGCCATGCGCCTGGCCCGCCAGGTGGGCTACGACAACGTCAACCTGGACCTGATGTTCGCCTTGCCGCGGCAGGATCTGGCGGAAGCCAAGACGGATCTCTGCCGGGCTCTGGAGCTGGAGCCGGAACATCTGTCCTATTACCAGCTCACCCTGGAGCCGAATACCCCCTTCCATGCCGCCCCGCCGCCCCTGCCCGATGAGGATCTGAGCGCCGATATGCTGCTGCAGGGACTGGAACTGCTTGCTGACGCCGGCTTTACCCAGTACGAGGTCTCCGCCCATGCCCGGCCGGGGCGCCACTGCCGGCACAATCTCAACTACTGGACTTTCGGCGATTATCTGGGGATCGGCGCGGGGGCCCATGGGAAACTGACCGACCCGGTCAGCGGACGAGTCCAGCGCCGGGCCAAGCCCCGTCATCCCACCGCCTATCTGGATGCCCTCGGCATCGCCGGCCAGGTGCCCATGAGACCGATCGGCACGACGCGGGGGCTCGACGAGGACGACCTGGTCCTGGAATTCGCCATGAACGCCCTGAGGCTGACGGAAGGATTCGAGCTCCCCCTCTTCCGGCGCAGGACCGGTCTGGAACCCTCCTGCCTGGCCGGCCCCCTCGATAAGGCCCGCCGGGGCGGATTGGTGGAGGTCCATGACCATTGGGTCAGTCCCACGGAACGGGGGCGCTGGTTCCTCACTGACCTGATCGCCCATTTCATGGCCGCAGTGACGGATAGATGACTAGCGGCCCCGCATTTCATAAAATTAGCTCCCTCTAACACTCCCGGAAACCAGGGAATTTGGCCTTCCCTAACGAGAAGCGGTCCAAATCCGGTGGTCGGGAGCCGCCGCCGCGGCGCATTGCGGCCACCCATGACCATTGACAACTACTTTGACGCGAGGAGCGAAGAATTATGTCCATCGAGGTTAACGGCAAGACCATCGCCACCGACCACAACGGCAATCTGGTCAACTTTCAGGACTGGGACAAGGACGTAGCCATGGCCCTGGCCGCCAAGGATGATATCGAGTTGACCCAGGAGCACTGGGACGTGCTGGAATATCTCCGCGACGAGTACATCAACAACAACGGCAATCAGCCCATGGAGCGTCAGATCAACAAGGACATGGGCAAACGCTGGGGCAAGACGGTCACCAGCAAGGACCTCTACAAGCTCTTTCCCTTGGCCCCCAGCAAGCAGGGGAACCGCATCGCCGGTCTGCCCTTTGTGGCGCGCAAGGGCGGTTATTGACCTTCTTGACGCCCGGATCCCTGTGCCGGTAACAGGGATCCAGCCCCGGCGTTCATGCGCCGGCCTCTTCTCCCGCCCCCTTGCGCATGACCTTGCCTGCCGCCGCCCGTTTTTTACGTTGTTCGTTCGGATCGGCGATCAGCGGGCGATAGATCTCCACGCGATCGGCATCGACCAGGGGCTGGGCCAGTTTGGTCAGCTTGCCGTAAATCCCCACCTTGTTGACGGCCAGATCGATCTCGGGGAAGCGCGCGAGCACTCCCGAACGGTCGATGGCCTCCCCTACGGTCATGCCCGGCGGGCCCTGAACGGTCAACAGGACCTGGGCATCCCTGCCGGCGTAGGCCACTTCCACCCGCAGCATCGTTTCAGACACGATACACCTCATCCGCGCGCTTGCAGAAGGCATCCACCATCGAATTGGCGATTTGATTGAATACGGGGCCAAAGGCTTTGTCGATCAGGGCCCCGGCGAATTCGAAGTCCAGGGTCAGGCTCACCTTGCAGGCATCCTCCCGCAGCGGAAGGAAGCTCCAGCGACCGCGCAAATACTTGAAGGGACCGTCGCGGAGCTCAAGCTCCATCCACTCATTCTCCACATAGCGATTACAGGTGGAGAAGGACTGCTGAATCCCGATCCGCGCAACCACCAGTTCCGCGCAGATGCGGTTCTCCTCGCGGCTGAGGATGCGCGTGGTCTGACACCAGGGCAGGAAACCAGGATAGGCCTCGACATCCCGCACCAACTGGAACATCTCCGGGGCGGAGTGGTGGACCAGGGCGCTCTTGCTGACTCTGGCCATTCAGATCACCCCCAGCCCGCTCATGAAGATCAACAGGACCCCCAAGGGCGCCAGATAGCGCGCGGCGAAACGCCAGGCCTGGTAAAGGGGACCATCCTCCATCTGGAGTTCATCCACCGTGGAGCCGCGCCCCATGAACCAACTGGCGAAGAGGGCCATGGCCAGACCGCCCAGGGGGAGCATAATGTTGGCGGTGAGGATGTCGAAGATATCGAAGAGGCCGTTGGACTTGGCTTCGCCGTGGAAATCGAAGGTGAAGGCCCAGTCGCTGAAGGACAGGATGGTGACGATCCCCAGCAGCCAGGCCAGGGTCCCCACCACGGCGGCGGCCCGCACCCGGTTCATGCCCCGGTTTTCCACCAACCAGGCCGCCGCGGGTTCGACCAGGGATATAGCCGAGGTCCAGGCGGCAAAGACCAGCAGGACGAAAAAGAGGGTGCCGAACAGGAGCCCACCGGGCATCTGGCCAAAGGCGATGGGCAGGGTCATGAAGACCAGTCCCGGGCCGGCTCCCGGCTCCATGCCGTTGGCGAAGACGATGGGGAAGATAGCCAACCCCGCCACCAGCGATACCAAGGTATCCAGGCTGGCGATGATCAGCGATGAACGCAGGATCGAAGCGTTGCGCGGCAGATAGGAGCCATACATCATGATGGCGCCCATTCCCAGGCTGAGGGTGAAGAAGGCCTGGCCCATGGCCTGGATGACCGAGCCCCGGGTGAGGGCGGAAAAATCCGGTACCAGGAGGAACTCCATCCCCCGCAGAAACTGACCGGTGGTCAGGGCGTAGCCCACCAGGGCCAGCAGCAGGATAAAGAGCGCGGGCATCATGACCTTCACGGCCTGTTCCAGGCCCGACTTGACGCCCCGGGAAACCACGATGGTGGTCATGACCATGAAAATGGTGTGCCATGCCAGCAGGCGCTCGGGGTCGCTGACCAGGGCAGCGAAAAGTTCCGCCGCCGTTTCACCATTGAGACCCGCGAAACTGCCACCCATGGCCCGGAAGACATAGGCCAGGGTCCAGCCCGCGATGACGCTGTAATAGGAGAGGATCAGAAACCCAGCGACCATGCCCCCCCAACCCAGAAAGACCCAGAGGCCATTGAGGCCCTCCGCCGCGGCCAGGCTGCGCATCGTATTGATGGGGCTCTGACGACCACGCCGGCCGATGAGGATCTCCGCCATCATGATGGGGATTCCGATCAGGAGGACGCACAGGAGATAGACCAGGACGAAGGCCCCGCCCCCGTTATCTCCCGCCATGTAGGGGAATTTCCAGACGTTGCCAAGACCTACGGCGGAGCCGGTGGCGGCCAGAATGAAGGCCAGCCGCGAGGACCACATGCCATGGACTGAATGAGTTGCCGCCATTTCCGCTCCCGGTCCGGGTCCGGGGCAGCCCCCGAACCCCAGTGATTAGACCCCTGACGAGGCTCGGAACCAACCTGGCCCCCGCCAGCTAAAGGGGGGCATTGTCCGGCATGCGGGGGCCTGGCTCAAGCCGGGGGGATGCTCACAATTGCTTTCGCACCAGGTCGGCCAGGCGCTGGGCGATGGCTTCCACCTTGCCCTTGTCCTCCCCCTCCACCATGACCCGGATCAGCGGTTCGGTGCCCGAGGGGCGCAAGAGGATACGTCCCTTGCCCGCCAGTTCCCGTTCCGCGTCGGCAACCCCGGTCTGGATCGTGGGCAAGCCAAGGATATCCCTTGGCTGATCCAGGGGGACGTTGACGAGGACCTGGGGATAGCGTTCGACCTCCGCCGCCTGTTCCGCAAGGGTCGTTCCCGTCTCCACCAAGGCATGCAGGACCTGGAGGGCGGCGACGATGCCATCGCCCGTGGTGGTGCGATCACGACAGATGATATGGCCCGAGGGCTCCCCGCCTAAAATCCCCCCATCCTGCTTCAATCGCTCCATGATGTACCGGTCGCCCACCTTGGTACGGGCGAAACCTATCCCTAGCCTCCCCAGGGCATGTTCGAAGCCCAGGTTGCTCATGAGGGTACCCACCACGGGCCCGGTCAAGGCACCCTGGGATTGACGATGTTTGGCGATGATGTAGATGAGCTGATCACCGTCGACCAGACGCCCCCGGGCATCGACCATCAGCACCCGGTCCCCGTCCCCGTCGAAGGCGATGCCCAGATGGGCCTTCTTTTTCTTGACTTTGTGGCTCAATTCCGCAGGGGAGGTAGAACCGACCCCACGATTGATGTTGAATCCGTCGGGTTCGACGCCCAGGGTGGTGACCTGGGCCCCCAACTC
The DNA here is from genome assembly GCA_006227775.1 of Gammaproteobacteria bacterium. Lineage (GTDB taxonomy): Bacteria > Pseudomonadota > Gammaproteobacteria > Chromatiales > Chromatiaceae > M0108. The sequence continues at coordinate 8,064 of SBFV01000301.1, forward strand.
CTCGAAGACGTAAGGTGCGGTGTGATAGGTGGCGCCATTGGCACAATCCACCACCAGCTTGAGCCCCTGAAGGGACAAGGCGCAGGGCAGGGTTCCCTTACAGAATTCGATATAGCGCCCGGCGGCGTCCTCGACCCGCTTGGCCTTGCCCAGGGCGGAAGAATCCACCGTGGTCAGGGGCTGATCCAAGGCCGCCTCGATCGCCAGTTCCACCTCGTCCGGCAGTTTGTCGCCCGCGGCGGAGAAGAACTTGATGCCGTTGTCATCGTAAGGGTTATGGGAGGCGCTGATGACGATACCCGCCGAGGCGCGAAAGGTACGGGTGAGATAGGCGATGGCCGGCGTGGGCATGGGGCCCAACAGCCGGATGTCGACCCCGGCGGCTACCAGGCCCGCCTCCAGCGCGGACTCGAACATGTAGCCAGAAATGCGCGTATCCTTACCAATCAGTACTTTGCTACGACCTGCCTGACCGAGGACCCGGCCCGCCGCCCAGCCGAGCTTGACCATGAAGTCCGGGGTGATATGGCCCTCGCCAACCCGGCCGCGGATGCCATCGGTGCCAAAATATTTGCGCATGGCGCTTCCCTCACCTCAAAAAAACGGGGATCTAAGGACAGAGCAATTCAATGTTCGGTATTACCGCATCCTCGGTGACTGGTCTGAGCGAAAAAAGGAACGCTCGAGTTGACTGACAGGGGGGCAAGCCAAACCCCTGATCAGGGAAGACACCGTGGCTGCCTTCCAGGCTGACCAGCTCCGCGAAACCATCGCTCAAGGTCAGTTCGACCTTGACAGTGTCCCACCTGGGGTCACGGGATCTCCATCAGGGCCAGGGTGACCTTGATGGCATCCAGGGTCGGGGCGACGTCATGGACCCGGAGCAGACTCGCTCCCCGCTCGACGGCCAGGACGGCGGCGGCCAGGCTGCCGGCGAGACGATCACCGACCTCACGACCGGTCAGGGCACCCATCATGGATTTGCGTGACATACCGACCACAAGAGGACGACCCAGGGCCGTCAGGCGCCGCAGCCCCCCCAGGAGGGCGAGATTATGTGCCAAGGCCTTGCCAAAACCAAAGCCGGGATCCAGCAGCAGACGCTGACGGGGGATGCCGGCGACTTCGCAGGCGATCAGGCGCTCCTCGAGAAAGGCGCCAACCTCGGCGACGGGATCTTTGTAGCTGGGTGCCCGTTGCATGGTCTCCGGCGTGCCACGCATGTGCATGAGACAAACGGGCACGGCCAGCTCCACCGCGGCGGCCAGGGCGCCGGGACGGCGCAAGGCATGGACATCGTTGATGAGCCCCGCCCCCGCCGCTACCGCCGCCCGCATGACCTCGGGCTTACTGGTGTCCACCGAAAGGGGCAAATCCAACCGGCTGGCCAAGGCGGCGATGACGGGCACGACCCGATCGATCTCCTCTTGGATGGAGACGCCCTGGGAACCGGGGCGGGTGGACTCCCCGCCGATATCCAGGATGGCCGCCCCTTCCGCCGCCAGCCGCTCCCCCCGACGCAAGGCCGCATCGAGGGTCGGGAGCTCTCCACCGTCGGAGAAGGAGTCGGGGGTGACGTTGATCACCCCCATGAGGCCAGGGCGACTCAGATCCAGGGCCCGACCGCCGCAGTCAAGCAGGCCGAAAGGTGCCAAGGCCAGGAGCCGGAACCGCTAGCAGCGAAACCCGGCTGGGTGGCCGGGTATCTTGCGCCAAGAGGCGAACGGAGAAGAATCCTTCACCGAAAAATTCAGTGCTCGCTGGCCGGCCCGCCGATTGGGCCTTCCCCCGCGGGGGCGGCCGAGGGGCCTGGGGTGGAACCGCCCCGCGGGCGGCGACCCTCGTCGTCGCTCCAGCCCTGGGGCGGGCGGGGCGTCACCCCGGCCATGATGTCGTCGATCTGGTCGTGATCGATGGTCTCGTATTTCATCAGGGCCGCCGCCATGGCATGTAGCTTGTCCAGATGCTCGGTGAGCAGGCGGCGCGACCGCTCGTAGTTGCGGTCGATGATATGTCGGATCTCCTCGTCGATGACGTGGCTGGTCTCGTCCGAGACGTTCTTGTGCTGGGTTACCGAATGACCCAGGAAGATCTCCTGCTCCTCCTCGCTGTAGGTCAGGGGGCCCAGACGTTCGGACAGGCCCCACTTGGTGACCATGTTGCGGGCGATGTCGGTGGCGCGGTGGATGTCGTTCTGGGCGCCGGTGGTGACGCTGTCGGCGCCGAAGATCAGTTCCTCGGCGATGCGCCCGCCGAAAAGGCTGGAGATCTGGGATTCCAGGCGTTGCTTGGTGTAGCTGTAACGATCTTCCTCAGGCAGGAAGAGGGTGACGCCCAGGGCCCGACCACGGGGAATGATACTGACTTTGTGCACCGGATCGTGCTCGGGAACCAGGCGGCCGACGATGGCATGCCCCGCCTCGTGATAGGCGGTGAGGCGCTTCTCGTCCTCCGACATGACCAAGGAGCGGCGCTCGGTGCCCATCATGATCTTGTCCTTGGCCTTTTCCAGGTCGTCCATATCCACCAGGCGTTTGTTGGCACGGGCGGCGAAGAGGGCAGCCTCATTGACCAGATTGGCCAGATCGGCCCCGGAGAAGCCCGGCGTACC
>SBFV01000124.1 GCA_006227775.1 Gammaproteobacteria bacterium
GTCCTGTCCGGCAGCCGCTCAGTAATACGGCTGGAACCAGTACCAGTAATTGGGACCCTGGTAAAAAGAGGGCCCCTGGAACGGCTGCGGCGGGAGGGAAGGGGACTGGCTCTGGGGTTGAGCCAGAGGCTGGCCATACTGGTACCAGTAGAGGGTTTGCCAGGGCTGGCCAGCCGGCAGGGGTTGCGGTGGTTGGTACCAATAGTACTGGTAGGAGTCCGTGCCAGGCGTCGGGGCCGGGTTACCCCAGGCCGGGACATTCCATTGCTCGAAACGGTAAAAGCCTTCGGCGGATGCCGCCAGGCTGGTTAGCCCCAGGAGGACGATCAGGGTCGGGCCCGGGTTGTTAAGGTTCATGGCGTGCCTCCGATGGGGGGATTGGGAGAGATCTAACAAGGAATTATAGCTGACGCCTTTCGGTTTTCCGTCGTGCCGCCAAGCCGGACATTGACGGATCAGGCATCCCGGCGGGTCTGCCAGGGCCCGTCCAGTCCTGCCAGCGCCACCAGGGCCTCGCGCAAGCGCAGGCGCCGTATATCTTGCCGGCGATGGGGGCGAAGGCGGAGGGCGAGGGGGTATTCGCCGCCAGGGCTACCAGGGTCACCCAGGCCTCATCGGCGCGCTTAGCGTCCGAGCGGAGGTGGGCGAGTGCGGAGGCCAGTTCAGTCAGCAGGCGCTCCAGACGGGGATCGGCGCTAAACCCGGGGCTGGCGGGGCGGGGTGGAGGGGCCGCCGGTCTCCCCTGACAGCCAGGGGGCCAGTGCCCCCAGCAGGTCTTCCAGGGCCTGCTCGAAAGATTGGCGCAGGCTGGCCAGGTCCGGCTGGCCGGCCTCCGGCGCCCCGGTATGGAGGGCGATTTCGAATCGCTGGGTGACGTCCACCAGGTTCATGGCGCAGATGCTGCCGGCGGAGCCCTTGAGTTTGTGCAGGACCCTGGCGGCGGCGGGGTGATCGCCCTCCGTCAGGCAGGCCCGGAGGGTGTCGGCCTGTTCCCGGGCCCCGCTGGCGAATTGAGCGAGGACGGCGAGAAAGAATTCCGCGTCCCCCTCGAATTGGCCTTGAGCCCGCTCCAGGTCGATGCCGGGGATCAGGGGAAAGTCGCCGGGACTGGCTGTCACCGGCGGCGTGGTGCCCCCGGTCCCAGCCTCCTCCCGCGGGGCGGGGGGGCTGATCCAGCGGGCCAGGACCGTCGCCAGTTGATCCATGTCCACCGGCTTGGGGACGAAGTCGCTGACCCCGGCATCGAACATCAACCGCTGCTCCTCCCGCAGTACCCCCGCGCTGAAGGCGATGACGGGCAGGTGGGGCAGGCGGAGCTCCTCCCGGATGCGGCGGGTGGCTTCGTAGCCGTCCAACACCGGCATCTGCATGTCCATGAGGACGGCATCGAAGCCCTGAGGGTCGAGCCGGAGCAGATCCAGGGCCTGCTGGCCGTCACTGACCAGGGTGGGGAGGGCGCCCTCTCGTTGCAGGAAGCGGTCGATGACATCGAGGTTGATCTGGCTGTCATCGGCGACCAGGATGCGGGAGCCGACCAGGCGGGGGGACGAGGGACCAGGGGGGCGGGTGGCCGGTTCATCGACGCTGGCGCGGGGGCCGCGGCGCAGTTCGAGTTCGAACCAGAAGGTGCTGCCGTTGCCCGGGGTGCTGTCGACACCGATGCTCCCTTCCATGAGCTCCACCAGTCGCTTGCAGATGGAAAGCCCCAGACCGGTACCCCCGAAGCGCCTGGTGGTGCTGCCGTCGGCCTGGGTGAAGGGGGCGAACAGCTTGGTCTGGGTCTCGACGTTCATGCCGATGCCGGTGTCGCGCACTTCGAAGCGCAGGCAGAGGCGATCCCCCGCCGCCGCCTGGGGCAGAACCCGCAGGTGGACTTCGCCGTGGCTGGTGAATTTGATGGCGTTGCCGGCCAGGTTCACCAGGATCTGCTCGATCCGCAGGCTGTCACCGACCAGGGTCCCCTGGAGGGGAGGGGCATCGATCCGCCAGTCGAGGTTCTTGGCCAGGGCCAGGGGCGCCATCAGGGTGCCGACCTGATGGAGGAGGTTGTCGAGGGAGAAGGGCTGGAGGTCGATGCGCAGGGCGCCGGCCTCGATCCGGGAGAGGTCGAGGATGTCGTTGAGGATGCCCAGGAGGCTGCGGCCGGCGGCGCGGATGCGCTCCAGCATTTCGCGCTGGCGGGGGCTCCAGGCCTCCCCTTCGAGTAACTGGGCCATGCCAAGCACGGCATTGAGGGGGGTGCGGATTTCGTGGCTCATGTTGGCCAGGAAGGTGGTCTTGGCGCGATCGGCGGCCTCGGCCCGCTCCCGCGCCTGGCGCTGCTCGGTGACGTCGATATGGATGCCGATCAGGCGCCGCGGGGTGCCATCGGCGTCCCGCAGGGCCTTGGCCAGGGCCAGGACCCAGACATAATGACCGTCCTTGTGACGCAGGCGATGGACATTCTCGTAGACCTCGGTCTCCCCGCCCAGGTGGGCCGCCACCAGTTTCAGGGAGCGGTCCAGGTCGTCCGGGTGGACGCGGGACTCCCAATCCTGGGTGTCCCCGCTCAGCTCTCCCGCCCCATAGCCGAGCATGTGTTTCCAGCGCTCGGAGGTATAAAGGCGGCCGGTGGCCATCTCCCAGTCCCAGAGGCCAGCGTTGCTGCCGTCCAAGGCCAGTTGCAGGCGCTGTTGTTCGAGGCGCAATTGCTCCATCTGCCGCTCGATGATGGCCTGGTCGGCGCGATTCTGGAGGAGGGCCCCGATCTGCTGAGCGAAGAGGCTGAACGACTGGAGGTGCTCCGCGGTGAGCCCCCCGTGAAAGCCGCCCGTCACCATCCTGACCCCCGCGATGAGCAGGGTAAAGCGCGTGCCCCCCGGCCCCATACAAGGGCTGATAGCCAGTTGCCGCAAGCTTTCCAGGCCATGGGCTACCAGGTCTTCATGCGTGAGCAGGCTGGTGCCGGTACGGCGGAAGCCTGCCGAGGCCACCAGGGCGCGCAACTGACCGCAGTCCAGACCACTGGGGTCGATGCCGATGGTGGCGCAGGGCATCTCCTCGGGCCGCCCCATGGGGCTGGTGGGCCAGAGGAGGGCGAACTCCACCTCGAACAGTTCCAGGGCCGCCTCGGCGGTGATTTCGGCGAAGCGGGTGGGGTCCCGGATGCCGATGGCCCGGCTGTTGTAGGCCTGGATGCCCGCGAAGCGCTCCAGTTCCCGGTCGAGCCGGTCACGGGTGTCGAAAAGTTGCTGCTGTACCCCCGAGAGCCGTGCCAGATGGGCCTGTAACTTGGCGATCTCAGCTTTGAGGGCCAGGGTTGCGTCGACGGAGCTCATGGGGGAAGGGCTGAAGGAGGACAGGGGTGGCCTGGTGGCGAGGGCAAGGGGCAAGGGGCAAGGACGACCTGGGTCGGGGACGGATCCGACGTCTGGGGCCGGGGGTGGGATTGCAAGTACCCTCCAAGTGAGTCAGATTGTAACGGGATTTTTCCGGACCCGGGACAAACCGACCCCCGAATTGCGAAGATATGGCATCGCGGATGCCTCTATCCTCATGGCTGATGCCAGCCAGGTGAAGACCATGATCCCGCCTTTTGCCATCGGCCGGCTGCCACGCATCGAGTTCGGCGCTGGTCGCCTTGCCACTCTGCCCGCGCTTGCTGGCGCTTATGGCCGGCGTTTGCTGATCCTCACCGGCGGCCGTTCCTTGGCGGCCTCACCCCACTGGGCCGGGCTGGCGGCGGCGCTGAAAGCCGCTGGCTTCGCTTACGCCGTGCTTTGCATCAGGGGGGAACCCTCCCCGGAGGAGATCGATGCCATCGTCCGTGAGCAGCGGGATGGACGCTGGGACCTGGTCGTCGGCATCGGCGGCGGTAGCGTACTGGATGGGGCCAAGGCCGTCGCCGGTCTGCTCAAGCCCGGGAACTCGGTCATGGACCATCTGGAAGGCGTGGGGCCCGAGTTACCCTACCGCGGACCCGCCACGCCCTTCATCGCCGTCCCCACCACCGCCGGCACCGGCGCGGAGGCGACCAAGAACGCCGTCCTCACCCGCCAGGGTGCGGACGGCTTCAAGAAATCCTTTCGCGCTGACTCCCTGATGGCCGAATACGCCATCGTCGATCCCGACCTGCTGGCTTCCTGTCCGCCGGACCTGATCGCCGCCAACGGCATGGATGCCCTGACCCAGTTGCTGGAAGCCTACCTCTCGGTCCGCGCCAATCCCCTGACGGATGCGCTGGCCCTGGCGGGCCTGGCCGCGGTGCGGGACGGTCTGCCGGCCTGGTACCAGGGCGGCGCCGAGTCCGTCGCCGGCCGGGAACGCATGGCCCTGGCCGCCCTGCTGTCCGGGATCTGCCTCGCCCAGACTGGCCTGGGCTCGGTCCATGGTTTGGCCCAGCCTCTCGGCTCCCTCTTCCCCATTCCCCATGGGGTGGTTTGTGGCACCCTGGTCGCCGCCGCGACCCAGGTCAATATCGAGGCCCTACGGGAACGGGAGCCAGACAGTCCGGCCCTGGCCAAATATGCCACCCTCGGGCGCCTGCTGGCGGGCCAGCCGCCAGCCCGTGCCGCGGGTTGTGCCGACGTGGCTGCCGGTATTGCCGCGGGCCTTCATGCGGGCGTCGCTGCCGATATGACTAGCGGGATTGTGGCGGACGGGGCTACCGGTGCGGCGGACGATGCGGTTGCCGATCTGGCCGCCCAGGAGAACTTACTGGAGACTCTTCAGGCATGGACCCGGCTGCTGCGGCTACCCACCCTCGATCGCCTGGGCGTCACCGCGGCGGATTTCCCTCCTATCATCGCCGCTTCCCGCAATTCCAGCATGAAGACCAACCCCCTGGTGCTCACCGATGCCGAGATCGAACGTATCCTGGCCCTGCGCCTGTCCGCCAGCCCGATCGACGTGAGCCCGGTGGCGAGTCGGGCGTGAGACGCCAGCGCGGCCAAGGGGAGTGGACCCGATGAGAAGGTCAGGGCTCTGGCCGATCCTTTACCCGCTGGTGATGGCAATCGCCAGCGGCTGTGGCTCGGCGAGCAAAAAGGAGGTCGGCATGGCCTCCTGGTACGGATCCCGGCACCATGGCAAGCAAACCGCCAGTGGCCAACCCTTCAATCAGTATGCCCTGACCGCCGCCCACCCCAAATTGCCCTTCGGCACCCAGGTCAGGGTCACTAACCTGAGCAATGGCAAAGAGGTCATCGTGCGCATCAACGATCGCGGCCCCTACAAGGGCGGGCGGATCATCGACCTCTCCCTCGCCGCGGCACGGCGACTGGACATGGAGGTGGACGGGATCAGCCGGGTGCGGATCGAGGTCCTGTCGGACTGACCCTATGCCATCCCGTGATGCCCGAGACAGGGCACCGTAAGGGGGGGCGGAATAGTCCTTGCCCTCCAGCCGAATTTGCGATGGATGAAAAGATAAGTCCCCTCCGCAAACCCCTTCGCCGGCGGCCAAGCCCGACAGCGGGGCTGGTGCGAGATCGGCAACGCGACTTCAGCGGGGGTCGGTGATAACGCCTGCCGCCAGCCCGCGCAGGGTTGCCAGGGCCGCCGGGAAGTCCAGCGCCTCGATCTGCCATAGCAGCTCGCGTCCCTCCCTCGGCGCTTCGGCGCCTACCCAGCCCTCCAGCCAGGGCAGGTGCTCCAGGGCACGGGTGTTGCCAGCCTCCAGCAGCGCCTCCAATTCGCGCAAGCGCTGCCTCGGCTCCCCGCGCCCTGGCTCAGCGTCCTCCACGGATGCCGCTCGCACCGTCGGGGTCATCAGCCCCGCAAGCACTGCCAGCGTGGCCTCTGTACTGGCGAAGAAGTCGTCACGCAGGCCGGCATCGACGGTACCGTCTTTCGCGAGTGCCAGCTCCAGGCGCTCGGCCGCCACGGTCAGTGCGTCTGCCCCAAGCGCTCCCGCGGCCCCGCGCAGGCGATGCAGCACCTCGCCCGCGCGCGTCCGGTCGCCGGCGTCCAGGGCAGCGCCGATGGCGTTTGCCGCCTCAGGGTACTCGGCGACGAAGATCCGGGCCATGACACGCCAGGCGTCTGGCGCCGTATCCAGCCAGTACCGCAACTTGGCTGCGTCGAAACCCGGCAGCGCGGGCTCCGCGGTGACGACGGACGCCGTCCGCGGCGCGTCGCGCTCTCCGGCGGGTAAGCGGAGACAGCGGCACAGCTCGGCGTAGAGGGCATCAGGCTCCAGCGGCTTGGTGAGGTAGCCGTCCATGCCCGCCGCCAGACAACGCTCGCGCTCTCCGGTCAGGGCATTGGCCGTCAGGGCCACGATGGGCAGCCTGCCGTTCGGCAGGGCGCGGATGTGCCGGCACGCCGTAAGGCCATCCATCTCCGGCATGCGGACGTCCATGAGCACGAGGTCGAAATCGCGCCCGGCCGCCGCGGCGACGGCTTCGGTACCGGTGGCGGCCAGGGTAACCAAGGCGCCGCGCCGGCTCAGCAGGTCCCGCGCCAGCACTTGGCTCACCGGGTCGTCCTCGGCCACCAGTATCCGCGCACCATGCAGCGCCGCCGTTTGCGTGGTCGGCGCCACCTCCACCAAGACCTCCTCGGACGCGCGGGGGAACACCAGACTGAACCGGAAGCTGCTGCCCTTGCCTTCCACGGACTCCACCTCGAGACGGCCGCCCATCAGGGCCACCAGGCGCGCGCTGATGGTCAGTCCCAGGCCGCTGCCGCCATGGTTGCGGCTGCTCGAAGTGTCGAGCTGGGTGAAGGCCTCGAACAGGTCGGCGCGGCGCTCCTCGGGGATGCCGATGCCGGTATCGGTCACCATGAAGCCCAAGGTCAGGTCCTGCGCGTTCTTGTCCTCCACCCCTACGACCAGCGTCACCTTGCCCCGTGCGGTGAACTTGATGGCGTTGCCCACCAGGTTCAACAGCACTTGGGTGAGGCGCAGACCGTCTCCGAGCAGCGTGCCGACCGGTTCCGTCGGCCCCTCGATCCTCAGGGCCAGCCCCTTGGCGGCGGCCTGCTGCTCACCGATGACCCGCACTCGCGTGAGGATCGCGTCCAGCTCCAGCGGCTCCCGCCGCGGCTCGAGCTTACCCGCCTCGATGCGGGAGAGGTCGAGGATGTCGTTGATCAGCGCCAGCAGGGTGCGGGCGGAGAGGTCGATCTTGCTCAGGTACTCGCGCAGCGAAGGCTTAGGGTCGGTCTCCAGCGAAAGGCGGGTGAGGCCGATGACGGCGTTCAGCGGGGTGCGGATCTCGTGGCTCATATTGGCCAGAAAGTCGCCCTTGGCTCGGCTGGCCAGGTCGGCAAGGTCTTTGGCGTGCAGCAATTCGGTCTCTGTCTGCTTGCGGCGCCTCACCTCCCGACGCAGGCGGTGGTTCCAGTACAGGATGGTCGCGAGGATCAGCAGCGCCATCACCAGCCCCTGCCACAACAGGGTGTAGTCGGGGGCGGTCACCACCTGCCGCAGCAGCCATTTGTTATGGATCGCGGCGCGCTCCTCCGGGGTGATGGCGGCGATGGCGCGATTGATCAGGGGGAGCAGGGGCGCGTGCTGCTGGCCCACCATCACCTGCAATGGAAAGTCGATATCGGTGACCCCGACGAGCTTGACCCGCCCCGGCGGGAAGGCCTCGATCTGCTGGTGCAGCACCGGCAGGATATCGACGGCGGCGTCGGCCCGCCCGGCCGCCACCGCCTCCAGTGCCGCGCGGGTGTCGTTCACCAGCACGAAGTCGATCCCCGGGGAATGGGCCTTGAGCAGGTGATAGGCGCTGTATTCCCGGCCCACCGCGACACGCAGCCCCGTGAGCGAGGCGGTCCCGAAGAAGAGCCCCGCGGCGGCCCTACCGGCGATGGCGATCGGATAACGCTCGTAGGGGTGGGAGAACAGGGCGAAGCGCTCGCGGTCGGGGGTCCGGGTGGTGGCCGCGAAGAGGTCGCGCTCGCCCTGCTCGATGGCCGTCAGGTTCGCGCTGAAGGGCAGGCGCTCGCCGAGCGCCTCGTGTAGGCCGAGCTTGTCGCGGATCAGGGCCCAGTAGTCTTCGGCGACGCCCGTGGGCGCGCCGTCGGCATCAGCGAAGTCGAACGGCGCCCAGGCCGAGGCGAGGGCGCGGCGCAAGACCATCCCATCCAGATAAGCCCGCTCTCTGGCGTTCAGATCGACCGCGCCGGAGCCCTCCCCGCGCGCAAACCAGCGCTCCCAGATGCGCTGCTTCTCCGCCGCCGACATCGCCGCGAACGACTTGTCCAGGATCGACGCCAGCTCGGGCAGACGCCGGCTCACCCCGTAATAGTGCCCGGGGCGGCTCTGCAGGCCGTCGAAGGCCGCAACGGCCTTGGGCTCGACATTGGTGAGCAGGGAGCGGCGCAGCAGGGCCTTGCCGGACTCGGTCTCGCTGATGGCGGCATCCGCCTGGCCGGTCGCGACCGCACGGAACATCGCCTCCACGTCCCCCACGGGGAGGATGCGTGTGTCCGGCAGGGTGTCGGGATACCTGACGTTCCAGGAGTACCCGGGGTAGGTGGCCAGGGTCTTGCCGGCCAGCGAATCCAGGCCATGGATATCCTGGGCCTCCTTGCGGGCGAAGAGGCTCAGGGTGAAGGCCACGGTGCCCTGGGAGAAGAACAGGGTTTTCCCCCGCTCCGGGGTGGGACTGACCGCCAGGGTGACATCGAGCGTGCCCCGCTCGGTCCCTTCCTTTACTTGCGCGAGGGGCATGAACTGGAACTCGACCCCGAGTCCGACGCGCGCCGCAATGGCGCGCATCAGCTCGACCAGGTAGCCGTCCACCCGGCCGTTCTCTTCCTGGATATAGGGCGGCAGCGTGTAGGCGCCCACCCGCATGGTCGGATTGGCCGCGATCCAGGCCCGCTCCTCCGCGCTGAGGGCCACGGGTGCCTGCACGCCGCCGTCGGCCACCGAGGCCAGCCAGCGCTGCCGGATGGCCATGTGCTGCTCGACGGGGATGGCGTTCAGCCCCTTGTCGATCAACGCGATCAGGGGCGCCCAGTCCTTGCGCGTGACCATCGCCTGCCGGTGCTCGCCAAAGGGGGTGGGGCCGGCCACCTGGAGGTTGACGATGCCATGGGCCTGCATCAGGTAATCGGCGACGAGCAGGTTGCCGACATAGGCGTCGGCATGCCCGGACGCCACGGCGAGCAGCGCGTCCCGGGTGCTGTCCTGAACGGACAGTCGGATCGCTGGCGCCGCGTTCCGCAACAGGCCCTCCATGACATACCCGCGCTCGACCGCCACTGCTCTGCCGGCGAGATCACTCAGCCCGTGAATCCCGCGCGCGTCCTTGCGGGTAAAGAGGGTCCAGGGGGAGGTGAGGTAGTCCTCGCTCATGGCCAGTGTGGCCAGACGCTCGTCGGTCCGCGTGGCGGACGGCAGCAGATCGTAGCGCCGGTGCGCCCCGGCCATGTCCTCGAACCCTTGGATCCAGGTATCCGTGGCGGGAATGAACTGGAAGTCGATGTCGAACAGCTCGCCGATGATGCGTAGGTAGTCGACCGCCATGCCCGCGGGCTCTGGGCTGTTGATCTCCCAGGGCGGGTGCTCGCCGATGCGGACCCTGACGTGGTGCTTCTGCGCCAGCCAGGCGCGCTCATCCTCGCTGAGCGCGATGCTCGGGTGCCGCCCGGCGCCCCACTTGCGCAGGATCCCCATCATCTCGGCCGGGTCGATGGCGGACAACGCCTTGTCGATGATGCCAAGGAGCGGGGCGTGCTCCTTCCCGATCGAGTAGCGCAGTTCGGTTCTGCTGTCGGGCACCGGAAACGCCAGATGCAGGTCCGGCAGCAGGTTCTCGTCGGCGACCCAGAGCAGATTGGAACCGGAGATGACCGCATCCAGATCGCCGCGCTGGAGCCGCGCCGCCAGCGCCAACGGGGTGTCGATCTCCACCGGGCGGATGTCGGGCCAGCGCCGCAGCAGCTTGAGCTCCGCGAGATTATCCCGCAGCACCCCCACGCGGCGATCGGCGAGGTCCTCCATGCGCGTCATCGGAACGTTGGACCGGGTGAAGACGTATCTGTGTGTGCTGTAGGGGCTGACGCTGAACAGGAACCGATCCGCGCGCTCCGGATGGCTGGCCGACACCGCGAGACCATGGAGCTCGCCGCGGCGCGCTCGTTCCACCATCTCGCCCCAGTCCCCGAGCACCAGCTCGATCCGTGCGCCGGTCAGGGCATTGATGCGGGCGATGAGGTCGGCCTCGATGCCAGCCGCGGTGCCGTCCTCGCGCCGCCAGACATAGGGGCGCCAATGGGCGTCGCTGCCGAGCAGGATGCGCGGGTTGGCGGCCAGCCAGTCCCGCTCGGCTTGGGTCAGCGCGATCGCGGAGGATTCCTGCGCCTGGAGCGGATACGGCCAGAAAAGGATGGATAGCAACCACAGAATGGAGCTGATCGGAGTTGTCTTGCTGGGCCTCATGGATGCGATGGCAGCCGATGGAGAGGTGGGGTGGCCGCGGATTGACGATGCTCCACCGCGGCGAGGAAAATCGTCCCGTCCCATGGAACGAGCACCCGATGTTACCCGAAATGCAGCAAAACTCGGCAACGATCCTCATCATCGACGACGAGCCGGTCCAGCTCCGGGCCATCGTCACCGAGCTTACCGCCCTCGGTTTCGAGACCCTGATCGCCCGCGACGGGGCCGATGGTCTGCGCAAGGCCGAGCGGGGCGGCCCCGACCTGATCCTGCTGGACATCCTGATGCCCGG
>SBFV01000360.1 GCA_006227775.1 Gammaproteobacteria bacterium
GGGATCTGGCGTCTGGGCCTGGCCGGGCTGACCCGGCGCCCCGCCGGGGCCGTGCTGCACATCACCGGTCTGGGGCTGGGCATCCTGGCCCTGCTGCTGCTGGCGGTGGTGCGGGTGGACCTGCTCCAGTCCTGGCGGGACCGCCTGCCCCCCGGGGCCCCCAACCAGTTCCTGATCAACATCCAACCGGCGGACGTGGCGCCCCTGGAGGCCTTTCTGCGGGAGTCCGGCCTCGATATCGCCGCCCTTTACCCCATGATCCGCGGCCGGCTGATCGCCATCAATGGCCGCCCGGTGGAGCCCTCCGATTACGCCAATCCCCGCGCCCAGCGGCTGGCGGCCCGGGAGTTCAACCTCAGCCAGGGTGCCGAGTTGCCACGCGACAACCGCATCCTCGCTGGCGCCTGGTGGACGGAAGGGGCGGCGGCGCCGCCCCAGTTCTCGGTCGAGCAGGGTCTGGCGGAGACCCTGGGCATCGCCCTGGGTGACGAGATCAGCTTTCTGGTCTCGGGGCGACCGATCAGCGCCCGGGTCACCAGCCTGCGGGAAGTGCAGTGGGACAGCTTCAATGCCAATTTCTTCGTCCTTTCCTCTCCCGTCCTCTTGGCCGCCGAGCCCGCCACCTACATCACCAGTTTCTATCTGCCACCGGCGCGTGAAGACCTGATCCCGGAACTGGTCAAGCGTTTCCCCAGCGTCACCCTGCTGGACGTGAACGCCATCCTCGCTCAGGTACGGACGGTGGTGGACCGCGGGGTGATGGCGGTGGAGTACGTCTTCCTCTTCACCCTCGTCGCCGGCCTGCTGGTCATGTTCGCCGGCATCCAAGCCAGCCTGGAGGAGCGGCGCCAGGAGCATGGCATCCTGCGCACCCTGGGCACCGGCCGGCGAGCCCTGCTCACCAGTCTGGCGGTGGAATTCTGCGCGGCGGGCCTGCTGGCCGGTCTCCTGGCCTCCTTCTTCGCCGAACTCACCGGCTGGCTGCTGGCGGATCGCCTTTTCGGGCTGGAATTCGGCTTCAACCCGCGGCTGTGGCTCATCGGCGTCCTGGGTTCCGGGGCCTTCATCGGCCTGGCGGGGACCCTGGCCACCTATCCGCTCCTCATCCGGCCACCCCTGAAAACCTTGCGGGCCGCCGATTAGGTGCCAACCGTGGAAGCAAGAACCGGGGGGACCCGGACCCCCACCCCCCGCCGTCCCCACCCTGGCCGGCTCCCAGGGATCTCCTGGCCGTGAGTTTCCGCCTCAAGACCATCCTGGGGATCGCCCTCATCGAGGCGATCCTGCTGGCCGTGCTGATCGTGAGCGGGTTGCGATGGCTGCAGGAATCCAACCAGGCCCAGTTGCTGCAACGGGCCGAGACCAGTGTCCATCTCTTCACGGCCATGACCAAGGACGCGGTCCTGACCCTCGATCTGGCTACCCTGGAGAGCTTCGTCCAGGAAGTCCTGACCAACCCCGGCATCAGCTATGCCCGGGTGCGCGATTCCCAGGGGCGAGTCCTGGCCCAGGGCGGGGATGGCGCCGCCCTGGCCCGGGACTTCAGGCCCGATACGGATCCCGCCTTGGCGAGGGATGGGGTCTTCGACACCTTCGCCCTCATCGAGGAGGCAGGCGTTTCCTTCGGCCGGGTGGAGATCGGTCTGGAGGTGGCGGCCTTCCGCGCCTTGCTGGAGGAGGCACGACTCAAGGCCAGCGCCATCGCCTTGCTGGAGATGGGCCTGGTGGCCCTGTTCTCGCTGCTGCTGGGGACCTACCTGACGCGCCAGCTTGGGCAGTTGCGCCGCGCCGCGGGCCGGGTGGTGGAGGAGGGGCCCGGTTTCCAGCTTCCGGTCGCGGGGAACGATGACCTGGCCCAGACGCTGATCGCCTTCAACGACATGTCAGCCCGCCTGGCCCTGGCCAGGGCCGAGCAGGCGCGGGTCCTTGAGGAGTTGCGGCACCAGATCGCCCAGCGGGAGACGGCGGAGGAGGAGCTGCGCTTGACGGCCCAGGCCTTCGAGACCCAGGAAGCCATCTTCATCACCGATACCCAGGGGGTCATCCTGCGCGTCAATCGCGCCTTCACCGCGATCACCGGTTATACGGCGGACGAGGCTTTGGGTCAGACCCCGGCCATCCTCAAGTCCGGGCGTCAGGATGAAGCCTTCTATCACGGGCTCTGGGCGCAACTGCTGAACGCGGGTCATTGGCAGGGGGAGATCGAGAACCGGCGCAAGGGGGGTGACATCTATCCGGAATGGCTCAGCATCTCCGCGGTGCGGGACCCGGAGGGGCGGATCACCCATTTCGTGGCCCATTTCATCGACATCACCGAGCGCAAAAGGACCGAACGGGCCCTGGAGGAGGCCCTGCAACGGGCCGAACTGGCCAGCGAGGCCAAATCCCGCTTCCTGGCCACCATGAGCCACGAGATCCGTACCCCCCTCAATGCCATTATCAACAGCAACGACCTGCTGCAGGAGACGGAGCTGAACCCCGAGCAGGCGGGCTATGTGGCCATGGCCTGCGAGGCGGGACGGAGTTTGCTGTCCATCATCAACAGCGTGCTGGACTTCTCCAAGATCGAGGCCGGGCGGGTTGAGTTGCGTCCCGAGCGCTGTGACCCCGCGGAGATCACCGCCATGGTGGCCCGCATGCTGCTCAGTCGGGCCACGACCAAGGGGATCAAACTCGACCTCTTCACCGACGCGCACCTGGGTCAGGGCTTTACCACCGATCCGGGCCTGCTGCGACAGATCCTGCTCAACCTGGTCGCGAACGCCATCAAATTCACCGAGCGCGGGGGGGTACGCATCCAGATCCTCTACGAGGAACCCCGGTTGGGTGAAATGGCCTCCGCCGGGAGGGTGCCGCAACCAGGGGAGACAATGGCGCGGGGGGGGGACAGGATGGCGCAGGCCGGGCACAGGATGGCACGGCCCGGGGGTGAGCCGGGGGAACCCGGGGCGGGCTGGCTGCGTTTTGAGGTCATCGATACCGGCATCGGTATCCCGGCGGAAAGAATGGATGAACTGTTCAAGGAGTTCAGCCAGTTGGACAGCTCCGACCGGCGCCGCTTTGGCGGCACCGGCCTGGGACTGGCCATCAGTCGGTCCCTGGCCCGCCTGCTGGGTGGCGATATCGGCTGCGACAGCCAGCCCGGCAAGGGCAGTCGCTTCTGGTTGCGACTGCCCGCGGGGGCAGTCGAGGTGTTCCCCCTACCGCCGGATTCCCTGGCGGATGGTCTGGCGATGCGGCAGATCCCCCTCCAGGCCACGCCCCCCCTGCCCGCCAAATCCCCGTCGTTCCGTCCGTTCCAGCGCGGGATCGGTGGACCTGCGGTTCCCGCCGGTCAGTCCGTCCAACCCATCCTGCTGGTCGACGACAGTCAGGCCAACCGGCTGGTCGCGGAGGCCATTCTCGCCAAGGCGGGATTCCGCACCGAGAGCGCCCGGAACGGTCGCGAGGCCCTGGCCGCCGTCCAGCGCCAGTCCTATGGCCTGGTTCTCATGGACGTCGCCATGCCGGAGATGGATGGTATCGAGGCGACTCAGGCCATCCGCGCGCTATCCGGCGATCGGGGACGCATCCCCATCGTCGCCATGACCGCCGCCGCCTTCGTCGAGGACAAGCAGCGGTGTCTCGACGCGGGGATGAACGACTATCTGAGTAAACCCCTGGTCCGCGCCGAATTGCTCGGCGTCGTCGAGCGCTGGCTGCCCCTGGCCGCGCCCCCTCCCGCCGCTACCGGGGGGGACGCCTGGACCGAGATCCCGGCCTTGCCACTGGGCGGATACCGGACCCTGGGCGATGGCTTGCTGGACGAGGCGGCCCTGAGCAAGCTGGCGGTAGACGTCGGCCCCGACTTCCTGCCCAGCCTGGTGACCAGCTTTACCCGTGAAATGGAGCGCCGCTTGCTCCGGGTGGCGGAGGCGAAGAACCGTGGCGACCTGGCCGCCCTCGCCCTGGAAGCCCACGCCATCAAGGGGTCCGCGGGTACCTTCGGCGCTCCCGCCCTCAGCGCCGAGGCCCTGATCCTGGAACGGGCCGCCAAGTCCGGGGAGACCGACCAGGCCTGGGGCAAGGTGCCCGACTTGATGGCCGTGGCCGCGGAGACCCTGAGCCGGTTGAGGGACCGTTTCGCTGGTGAACTGGATCGGGGGCCGGCTTAGCCGCCACGCCGGGAGGTTCTTCGCACCGAGCGGACAGGATGTCCCCAGCCACCAACCAGCGGCGCCGGGGCCAATTTGACGCGGATCAAGGACCCCCTTGGGCTGGTGGGCGATATACCTATCCTCAGTCGTAATCGTTCATCCCCCTCGCGCCCCAAGAGGACTTCGGCGCACCGGCTGCTGATTCTCTTCTCTCCCTCCCCCCCTGGCGGGGGAGGGCTGGGGAGAGGAGGTCTGAACGGTTACCCTCAATCGAGCTCCGCTTCTCCCCGGTTGGGGTGGCGTCTGGCGAGGACATTATGCAAACGGTTGGCACCATGCTGATGACGGATACTTCGAGCAAGGCGGAAAGGCAGGGGAGTATCGCGCCCCCTAAAAGGCAACAACCGCTGCGCCGGTTGATCGCACTGACCCTCCTGACCCTGCTGGGTGGAGCCATGGTGGGGGGTACCGCCCTCCAGGCTATGGAACTGGTCTTCGCTGGGGTGGATCTGCGCAATGGTAAGGATATCAATGAGGTATGCGCCGGCTGCCATGGGGAGTTCGGCCAGGGGGGCAAGGAGGGGGAATACCCGCGACTGGCGGGCCTGCCCGCGGCCTTCATCGCCCGGCAGCTCGACCTGTTCCGGGACCGCAAGCGCACCAATCTGGCCATGGTCGAGTCGGTGGACCACCGCCAGTTGCCGGACGCCGATGTCCTGGACGTCTCGGCCTATCTTGCCTCCATCGAGATCCCCAGCAAGCTGCCGCCGGTGGACGAAACGGCGCCGGGTTTCAATGCCTACGAACGCCTGCTCGCCAGCAAGCGGGTCGTCCAGATCCCCCGCGCGGAGGGCGACGTGGAGGCGGGCAAGGGCCTGTACCGGCGCGAATGCGCCTCCTGCCATGGGGCGCGGGGGGAGGGGGATGCCAAGGATGCCGTGCCCTTCCTGGCCGGTCAGTACACCCCCTACCTCTGGCGACAGGTGCCCAAGTACATCGACAAACGTCGCCTCCATGACCCGACGGCCCCTGACGAGCCGGAGCTCCTCGCCAGCTTTTCCGAGACCGACTTGCGGAACATCTTCGCCTATCTCTCCACCCTGGATGATTAGCCCTGATCCGGCCCCGGTGTCGCATCCCAGGGGGTGGCGAGCTCAATCCCGCCGAGAGCTTGCCGGAGGACAGGGTTAAGGGCCTGCTGAAGGACGTGGGCCCCGACTGCTGCCATGCACCGACCGGGCCGTCCATGCCCCGTTTAAGTGCGCGGCTGCCGTTTTCTTCGCCACAACTCTTCGCAGGGATGGGGCAGATCGCGGATAGCGCTCGCCTTCTCCCCGCCGAAGCCCAGGACGCCCCCCGGGTGGGTGTAGCGCAGCAACTGGCCGCGGCGCCGCTCCCGCGCCAGTTGACCCAACTCGCCGCTGGCCGAGGGGCGCAGGTAGTCGCGCAGGAAGTCGGCGACGAATTCGGTCTCCGATCGGGGAGATTCGACATAGCGCAAGGCCAGGTCGTAATCGATCTCGCTCGCGGGTGTGAAAGTGGCCTGGGGGTCATAGAGGCAGGCGATACGCGCCAGCAGGCGGTCTATCTCGCCGTCCGTCGTCAGGAGGTCGAGGATGTCGGGGATGTAGTGGATGTCCGGGCGCTGGAAGACGATACGACCCCGGCGGAAATCCGCCCAATCGGGGGGGATCTGGCCACCGGTGTCGCCGTTCAGGTTGAACTTGTCATGACGCGCCAGGCTGTCATAGGGGGTATTGGACAGCAGCACCCCGCGCACGCGGAAGTTCCAGGTCTGGCCCTGGTAGTTGACCCGCTCCCCGCGCGCCTTCAGTTGTCGCTCCACCACATGGGGCATGTAGAGGGTGGAGAGGACCTTGTAATCCGACCAGCCGCCGGCGATGCCCATGGCGAAACCCTTGGGATCGACGAAGCCGAAGGTCTGGGTATGGCTGGCCGGGTCCAGGATCCAGACGATGAAGTCGGGATAGAACCAGTCGGAATCGTCCAGCCGCAGGCGAAAGGAGTCCTCGCGCTTGTCCAGGTTGCGCTTGAGCCAGATGTCCCGCTCGCCCCAGCGCAAGGGGGTCTGGGGGCTCCTGGGGTGATTGCCCGAGGGGTAGAGGTGGCGGATCAGGTCGCGGACGAACGCCTCTTCCGGGCTGTTGAGCCAGCCGGGGCCGACATCGATCTCTTCACTCGCGGGCTTGAGCAACAAGGGCTGGTAGATGCTCCCCGGCGCCAGCACCTCGATGCCGCCTCGCGGTTCCAGGATCAGGGGCAGATTGCCCATTTCCTGACAGGGCAGTTGGGTGCCAAAGAGGGCGCCCTGGCCCGGCGCGGGATGAACTTTTCTACGCGTCGCCATGGTCCGCCTCCGTGAAATAGTCGAACAGGGCGCCTTGGCCCGGGGCGGCCCGCGCCTTTCTGATACTAAACCTCGCCACGGGTCGCCTCCTTGAAATACTGGTCGGGGATGCCGCTCGCCCGCGCCGCCACCAGGGTGAAGTGGCTGCGCTGATTCTCGCGGCGGCGATAGAGGCCCTCGAACAGGCGGCGGACCAGGATCGTCGCCAGGCGCTGCAAGCGCTCCAGATCCGCCAGGCTGGATACCGTCATCAGCCCCGGCAGGCCCAGGATCTGGTAGCGGTCACTGGCCAGGGCGGCGGCGATGGCCGCGCGGTCGAAGGCGAAATTCCACCAGCCCTGGGTCCGCTTCCAGGCCAGCAGCTCCAGATAGAGAGCATCTTCATCCAGCAGCCCGATCCAGCGGCGGAATTCCGCGGTGAGATCCGTGCCCAGGGAGCCCTGGGCGCTGGTGATCTGGCCCTCTTGGAGCTGGGCGGAGGCTACCGTGGCGCTGAGGGAAAGCTGGACCCGCTTTAGGCCCCGCAGCCAGTCCTCCCCCAGGGCGGCGACGGCGAAGTCGCGCTTGTCCGGCAAGGTGGCGCGCACCGATCGCAGCGGGGCGGGGGCATGGACCTGGATGGGGCAGCTCACCCGCCCGACAGCGGCGACGCCGTTGGTGGTCAGGCCATGCAGAAAGCTGTCCAGATAGCCGGACTTGAGGCCATAGACATAGGCGGTCTGCAAGGGCGCCAGCACCGCCGGCGGTCGCGCCAGGCGCTTGCCGTCGCCATCGACCCCGGCGAAGCGCACCACCCGGCCGAACATCTGGATGATGAGGGAGCCCTCCCCCTGGCCCAGGCGCAGCAGGGTCAGGCTGGAAGGGCGGAAGTTATCCCAGCCCTCCGCGAAGCGCCGCGAGCCGATGAGCAGATTGAGCCCGGTGCCGGGGTCGTCCAGGGCGGCGAAGAGGGAGCCGGACAGGGCATCCTCCTCGCAGGGGAGGCGGGCCGACTCCAGGGCCTTGCCCAGGCCGGCGGCGTCGCCGACGTTGACCACGCCGAAATAGCGCAGCCGGTCGCCACGGCGCAGGCCCAGCCCCAACTCGCCCGGCGCCGACTTGATCAGGCGCAGCGCCGGCTGGTCCCCGGCCTGCCAGCCACACACCTCGGTCAGGACGCGCCGCGCCAGGGCCGCCGGCTCCGCGCCCGTCACCGCCTGGCGTACCGCCGGCGGCAGCAGGTCCGCGCCCATCCCCGCACCCATCCCAGCGCCCAGACTCCCGCTAGGCCCCGTCAGCAGCCGCTCCAGGTCCGCCGCCAGCCCCTCCGGCCGGCTGAGACTGGCGGAGAGGAAGGCCAACACCGCCACCACGTCCGAGGTCTGCTCCTGATCGGCCTTGTTCTTGCCGCCGATGACCGAGAGCCCGAGCAGCACCCACAGGGGGGCGGCGATCCCCAGGCGCGCCTCGCGCATGGCCCGCTGGCCGGCCGGGGAGCGGAAGCAGGCCAACTGGTGCCAGAAGGCCAGCAGGGCGGCGGTCAGGGTCTGACGCTGGGCGCTGGCGCTGGCCTCGCCCTGGGCGCCGACGCGCAGGTGCCAGAAGTCCTTGCCGTAGCGGTCGCGGTGAAAGCGGTCATAGGCATAGTCGAGGATCACCGCCTTGGCGTAGCGGCCGAAGGCATGTTCGCCCTCCGCCACCTGCCCGAAGGTAGCGGAGAACTCGATAAGCAGGCCGCGCTGGCCGGAGCTGGGGGCGCGGATGCCGGCCAGATCGGCCTGCAAGGCCTTCCAGGTGCTCTCTTCCGACTTCTGCCCCTTGTGCCCCTCATCGACGAAGACGAGATTGCGACCATCCGCGAACACCGAGGTCGCCACCGTCACGCCATCGCCCTTTTTCTCGTTGGCCAGCTTGTTGATGTCCAGAACGATCAGGGTATCCGGCGTCCGGCGGCCCAGGGCGGCGGCGTCGCCGTCCATGGGATAGGCGAAGACCTCCCAGGCCGCCAGGGCGCGCAGCTTGTCGGCGTGCTGACGGGTCAGGGCCTCGGAGGGGGTGACGATCAAGACCCGGTCCCAGGCGCCGGGCCGGTCCAGCAGGGCCAGACAGACATGCAGCACATGGGTCTTGCCCGCCGCCGTCGCCATCCAAAAGGCGGCCACCTGCAAGTCCGCGGCCTCGAAGGGGGCGATGGTCTCGCCCTTGGGTTTGTGGGCGGCGAGAAAGGCGTTCAGCCGATCCAGGAAGGCCGCCGGGTCCTCGCGGCGGGCTCGCGCCCAGTGGGCGAAGAGGATCAGGGCCAGAAACTGGGCATAGCGGGGGCTGAAACGTACCTGGTCACAGGCCTGGCGCACCTCGCCGTCCAGGGACGCCAGCCCGGCGGAATCGGCAGTGGACACCGAGCCCAGGGCCTCCAGGTACTTGCCCTCCGCCAGGCCACGCGGGGCGCCCAGGGCCTCCTCCACGTTGCGCAAGGCGGTCATGGCCAGGCCCAGATCCACGCCCAGTTCCGCCGCCAGGGCCTCGCGCAACACCAGCGCCGCCTTGAGGCGGGCATGGCCGGAGCGGGTCACCGGGGCCATGATCCGCCTCGGATGGCGAGGGCGAGGGCGATAGCGCGCTGTGGATATTTGCTGTGGGGGTGGGGCATGGGAATGGGTCAGGCCGTCTGTTGGGGGCTCTCCGGATTGGCGCTCAAGCCGTGGTCCATCTTGGCCGTCAGCCGTGGCTGCCGCGATTGGTTAACCGCCGCGAATCTCATTGAGACCGTCAATGCCATGGACTAACTCTTCAAGATCGATACTGCCAATTATCTGCCCGATGCGCTCGGTTGAAAGGGGACGAATCTGGCTGATCTATACCCATGAACGCTGGGGTAACCATCGCCAAGGAGATGTCCGCGAAGACATCCGCGGCGCCTTCACCCCGTCCAAGCCGCGCTAAACATTTCAAGAATTCATACCCGCTTTGCCTCAGCCAGCAGGATATCATGCAGTTCACGCGAATAATCTTCACTGTCGGAAGACGACATGAATTCTAGCACCCCTGGATGATTGAAATGATGCTTGATGAACAGCCGAATGGTGTCATAGGCTGAATTCTCTTTGCTGATATTCGCCCCGCTACTGATCTGAAATAGCCAGTTTTCCACGATGTTGAGCATGGGCCGGTAGTAATGCTCAAACTGTATTCTTTCCACTTCAGTCAAGGAGAAATAGGATCCTCGTCCCCGGATGACAATGGAGGCCAGTTCGGGATTGATGGATACTAAGGATGACAGTTTGTTCAAGGCATTGATCGTGTTTTGAACGGCGGAAATCCGATCATTTCTGTTTTTCTCCTGAATTTGGATCATGAGTCCAATCAGGGTAAGAAGTACGGCAACAGTCGTTGCAATCTGGGCGATGATTTCAATGCTGGCGATGTTAAAATCCATTGCTTTATGCCTGTGTGATAAGACCGTGGTGCTGCTACAGTGGAAGTTGATTCTCCCCTTGTTAGGCCTGGTTCGCTATGCCCTCAGGCCATCATAATATAAGCCGGTTACTAGCAGCCCTGAAGGGGCACATTGTCAACTGCTGACTAATTCAGCTAGTTCAATCAGATTGCCGTCAGGGTCGCGAAGATAGATCGACAGAATGGGTCCAGTAGCCCCCGTCCGCCTCACGGGACCTTCGATGATTGGCCATTGACAAGCCTGCATGTGTTCAATCACCTTCGTTAAGGGCCATGAGGTGATAAAGCAAAGATCAAGCGCCCCGGGGCTTGGTACCTTGGCCTTGGGTTCAAACTCACTTCCCATGATATGCAGATTTATTTTTTGGTTACCGAATTTGAAAGCCTGACGCTCAACCGCTGGTGTCCCGCCGACGAATTTTTCCAATTCCATACCCATGACCCGTGTATAAAAATCAATGCAGGGTACTTCGTTAACCGTGGTAAGAACAAGATGGTCAAGATGACTTATCATTTCAGTATTGCGCTAGAAATATTAAGTGTATGCCAATAAGTATGACAGCGGGCCGCATTTCATTCTCTCCCGAATTGCATGGCAAAGATGGCCTCGATGGCTTCAAGCCGATCAGAACCCTCGAAATTGAGGCTGGCGGGGTCGTTGGTGAAGACGCGGTCGGCGGGGTGCTGGTCGAGTTTGGCGATCAGCCAGTCCCTGGTTTCCGGG
>SBFV01000147.1 GCA_006227775.1 Gammaproteobacteria bacterium
TGCCATATTGTCTGCCTCCTGTAAAGGTATGACGAAAAGGGCCCTTGGCGGTCTTCGCCGCCGGCCCTCCGACAATGAGTTCAGGGGGCCAGGCCATAAAAAGGCTGACGGGCTTGGACCCGTCGGCCGGAAATTATACCGCTGCGCTACAACAGCCGCTTGGGCTGCACCTTGCCGTCGTCGAGGATGCAGCCAACACCGAGGAAATGCCGCGAGGGGTCGTAGAGCCGCACCAATCCCTCCGTCGGTGCCTGGGGCACCAGGACGGCCTGTCCCTGGCGGAGATAGAAGGCGGCATCGGCGGTCAGGCGCACCGCTGGCCAATGTTCCAGGGCACTCTCCAGGGGCAACAAGAGGCTATCCAGCTCAGGTAAGGGATCTTCATGGGCGGCGATGAGGTCCTCGATCTCCTCCAGGGTCACGAAACGCCGCTCGGGCTCGACATAGGGTCCGACCCCGGTTCGGCGCAAACCGATGACATGACCGCCACAACCCAGCGCGGCACCGATGTCCTCCGCCAGGGTGCGCACGTAGGTGCCCTTGGAACAGTGGACGTCCAGTTCCAGCTCCGGCAAGGTCAGGTCGATCAGCTCCGACCGGTAGATGATGACGGTCCGCGGCTGACGTTCCACCTCGATGCCCTGGCGCGCCAGCTTGTAGAGGCGTTCCCCCTGGTGCTTGACGGCGGAGTACATGGGCGGGAGCTGCTCGATCGGACCCCGAAAATGGTCCATGACCAGCCGAATCCGGGCCAAGTCGACGCCTTCCACCGGCCGCGTCTCCAGGATCTCCCCCTCGGCATCCGCCGTGGTGGTGGTGATCCCCAGGCGGACCCGCACCCGATAGTGCTTGTCCGCGTCGAGGAGGTAGCTGGAAAACTTGGTCGCGCCCCCCAGACAGACGGGCAGCAGACCGGTAGCCAGGGGATCCAGACTGCCGGTATGTCCCGCCTTGTTGGCCTGGTAGAGTCGTTTGACCCGCTGCAAGGCCTCGTTCGAGGTGAGCTGCTGCGGTTTGTCGAGCAACAGGATGCCATCGACATCGCGGCCGTGTTTACGCCGACGCCCCATGAATCGTTAGTCCTGCAAAAAGAGTGGAATAGGGGGAAGAGCTTCGGCGGAGGCGACCGCACAGCCCCAGGATCAGCCGCCGCTGGAACCCGCGTCAGGGGCGGGGCATCGCGTCCCGGTCCCCTGCACGCCCCGGGCCGGTTCAGTATCACCTCCCTCCGGATACCCGACTGGCGGTGCCATGATGTGGGCCTGGTACTGGTTCTGGGCCTGGCCCTCCCCCGAGGTCGGGTCCGCGGTGGCGTCAACCCCATGGCCGCCCCCCAGGGCATCGTCGATGAGCTGGGTCAGATGCTCCCCCCGGGCGATCGACTCGTCATGCTCGAAGTGCAATTGCGGGATGGTCCTTAGCCGCACCCGCCGTGCCAGTTGGGCGCGAAGGAATCCGGCGAGCTTGCCATTGAGTAGCCTGGCCTGTTCCTGGCTGCCCTCATCCAGGGGGAAGCAGGTGAAATAGACCTTGGCCCAGGACAGATCCCGACTGACGCGGACCTCCTGGAGCGTCACCCGATGCAACCGCGGATCCCGCACCTCGTCCCGCAGGATCGCGACCAGTTCACGCCGCAGTTCCGCGCCGATGCGCTCGGTACGATCGAACTCCTTCATGGCTCGCCCCGGTCCCCCGCCGCCTTCATGCCCTTCGCCCCGGCCAAGACTCAGAGCTCGCGCTTACGCACGGTACGTTCGAAGACCTCGATGTGGTCGCCGACGCGCACGTCGTTGTAGTTCTTGACGCCGATACCGCACTCCATACCGGCCTTGACCTCACTGGCGTCATCCTTGAAGCGGCGCAGGGATTCCAAGGCGCCTTCGTAGATGACGATGTTGTCGCGCAGGACGCGGATGGGGTTGTTGCGCTTGACCACGCCCTCCACCACCATGCAGCCGGCGATGGCGCCGAACTTGGAGGAGCGGAAGACATCGCGCACCTCGGCCAGGCCGATGATGGACTCGGTCACCTCCGGACTCAGCAGACCGGACAGGGCCTTCTTCACGTCGTCCAGCAGCTCGTAGATGATGCTGTAGTAGCGCAGGTCGAGGCCCTTGTCCTCCACCACCCGGCGGGCGGCGGCGTCGGCGCGAACATTGAAGCCGAGCAGGATGGCATTGGAGGTCACCGCCAGATTGGCGTCGGACTCGGTGATGCCGCCGACGCCGGCGGCGACCATGACCACCTTGACCTCGTCCGTGGACAGCTTGTTGAGGCTGTCGCGCAAGGCCTCCATGCTGCCCTGGACATCGGCCTTGAGGACGATGTTGACCGTCTTGGCTTCCCCTTCCTTGAGCTGGGAGAAGAGTTGGTCGAGGCTGGCGACCTTCTGTTCCTCCAGGCGCGAGGCACGCTCACGACCGGCGCGCAGGGCGGCGACCTCGCGGGCACGGCGCTCGTCGGCCACCACCACCACCTCGTCACCGGCGTTGGGGGTACCGGACAGACCCAGCACCTGGACCGGGATGGAGGGTCCCGCATCCTTTACTTGGCGACCAGTCTCGTCGAACATGGCGCGCACCCGGCCAAACTCGGTGCCAGTGACGATCATGTCGCCCTGGTGAAGGGTGCCGGCCTGGACCAGGATGGTGGCCACCGGCCCCCGGCCCTTGTCCAGGCTCGACTCGACTACCGCGCCCCGGGCCGGACCGGAAACCGGGGCCTTGAGCTCCAGCACCTCGGCCTGCAACAGCACGGCCTCCAGCAGATCATCGATGCCCAGGCCGGTCTTGGCGGAGACCTGGACCATCATGGTGTCACCACCCCACTCCTCGGCCACCACCTCGTGCTGGGTCAGTTCCTGCATGACCCGGTCCGGGTTGGCGGCGGGCTTATCCATCTTGTTGATGGCGACCACGATGGGTACCTTTGAGGCCCGCGCATGCTGGATGGCCTCGACGGTCTGGGGCATGACCCCGTCATCCGCCGCCACCACCAGGATGACGATATCGGTGACCTGAGCGCCACGGGCGCGCATGGCGGAGAAGGCGGCATGGCCTGGGGTGTCAAGGAAGGAGACCATGCCCCGCGCCGTCTTCACGTGATAGGCGCCGATGTGCTGGGTAATACCGCCGGCCTCGCCTGCCGCCACCTTGGTCCGGCGGATGTAGTCGAGCAAGGAGGTCTTGCCGTGGTCGACATGGCCCATGATGGTGACCACCGGCGGGCGCGGCAACTGGGCCACTTCGCCCAGTTCCCGCTCCAGCTCCTTCATCAGAGCACCCTCGACGTCCTCGCGTTTGACGGCGATGGCCTTATGTCCCATCTCCTCCACCAGCAGGCTGGCGGTATCCGCGTCCAGGGACTGGTTGATGGTGGCCATCATGCCCTGCTTGAACAGCTCGCGAATGACATCCGAGGCCTTGACGGACATGCGCGCCGCCAGTTCGCCAACGGTGATGGCTTCGGGGATCTCGACCTCCCGCACCACTTTCATGGTCGGGCGCTGGAAGCCGTGCTTGTCCTGGAGCTGGGGCTTGCCCATGCGCTTCTTGCGCCGCACGCCGCGGCCACCGGCGGGGCCGCCGCCAGTCTCTTCCTCGTACTCGGCCACCAGGGGCAGGATATCGCGATCCCGGAGGGAGTCCTTGCGCGCGGCCTTCTTGACGGATTTTTCCTTTTCGGTGGCCTCCGCGCGGGGTTTGACGATCTTGAGGGGCTTGGGCTCCGCCTTCGCGGCCTCCTTGCGGGCCTTGACGCGGGCCACCTCCTCTTCGGACTCTTCTGCCAGCACCGCCTCTTCGGCCTCCTCACGGCGGGCCTTGGCCTCCTCCTCGGCGCGCCGGCGGGCCTCTTCTTCCGCGAGGAGGCGGGCCTCGGCATCGGCCTGACGCCGCAATTCCTCCTC
>SBFV01000226.1 GCA_006227775.1 Gammaproteobacteria bacterium
ATCCTGGCCTCCAGCTTCTTGACCAAATGAAGATTCAATTTTAATTTGGTCAGCATGTATATCGAGCGTACTCTCACCCCGACCCTCCGCGAGGCGGTCAACGCCTTCCCCGCCGTGTTACTCACCGGCCCGCGCCAGTCCGGCAAGACCACCTTGCTGCGCCAGGTCTATGGGGAAGCCTTCGCCTACGTCACCTTTGACGATCCCCTGGAACGGGATTTCGCCCAGGGTGATCCCAATGGCTTCCTCGATCAATTCGCTGGCAAGCCAATGATCCTGGATGAAATCCAGTATGTGCCAGAGCTGATGCCTTACCTAAAGATGCGCATCGACGCTGGCTTGACGCCCAACGGTGGGGGTCTGGGACGCTGGCTGCTCACCGGGTCCCAGCAATTCGAGCTCATGCGCAACCTGACCGAATCCCTCGCCGGGCGGGTGGCCATCCTGGACCTTTACCCCTTGAGTGCCCGGGAGCACGCACCCGCCAGCCTGAGCGAGGCGATCTGGGTCGGGGGCTACCCAATCCCCGCCCTGTATCCCGAGCGGCGTGACCTCTGGGCGCGATCCTACATCCGCACCTATCTGGAGCGGGACGTGCGCCAAATCAAAAACGTGGGGGATCTGCGGGCCTTCGAGCAGTTTCTGGGCCTGTGCGCGTCCCTGCACGGTCAGGAGTGTCACAAGGCAGGATTGGCACGGGATTGCGGGATCTCGCAGCCCACCGTTGGTGCCTGGCTGGGCGTGCTGGAGGCCTCATTCGTCATCACCTTGCTGCCGCCTTACTTTCGCAACTTCGGCAAGCGCCTGATCAAAACCCCCAAGCTCTACTTTCTGGATCCCCTCCTGGTCACGACCCTGACCCGGCAGCCAAACGGCGCCGCGGCCCTGGCCGGTCCCATGGGAGGAGCGCTGCTCGAAGGCTGGGTGGTCACGGAGGCCATCAAGGCCTTTGCCGCGGTTGGTCGCAAACCCGACCTCTATTTTTGGCGCAGCCAGGACGGACTGGAAGTGGACTTGCTGATCCTGGCGGGTGGCCGGTTGCATCCGGTGGAGATCAAGCTCACCGCCACGCCCACCGTCCGTCACGTCGCGCCCCTCAACCGCCTCAAGAGCTTGCTGGGGGAAGAGGCAGCCAGTGAAGGCATCTTGGTCTGCACCAGCATGGAGTCTCGCCAGCTACCGGGTACCAACCGGAGCATCCCCTGGCAGGAATTCCCGCATTGGATCAGCCGCCTACCCGGGATGGGTTAGTCGCTGACGACCTCAGGCCCGGAGCTGCTGGATGGAGCGGCCTTGGGGCAGGTGACCGCCTGGCTCAGGGTGCGCTCGGCGAAGCGAGCCATCCGGGTCGAGCCAGGTGGGATTGATCTGGGGCAGTGAGCCTTGGGGACCGCCGGCCTGCGCACGCGGCAGGACCTCGCGGAAGAGGGGGAACGCAGCCGCACCCTGCTGGAGCAGGGTGGCATCAGCCTGTTCGAGCTGAGCAAATTCGCCTCCCATGCGATCGAAACCGAAGAACAGCGCTGGCTGAAGTTCTTCAAAGACGGCGAGCGCCTGGACGCCGACCACCTTCCGGACTGGATGCAGACGACTGAAATGAGGCAAGCCATGAGCACCGTGAAGCAATTCTCGGAGAAAGAGCGCGCCTATGATGCCTATTAGGCGCGGCAGAACTATCTGCGCATGCAGGGCTCCATCACCCGGCATCAGCAAGAGTTGGAGGAGGCCCTCGCCCAAGAGCGGGCGGCGCGGGAGGCCGCCTTGCGTCAAATGGAGGCTGAACGGTTGGCGAAGGAGGCTGAGCGACAGGCGAAAGAGTCTGCACTCCAGGAAAAAGACGCCGCCCTGGCCGAGATCGCCCGTCTCCAGGCCTTGTTGCGGTTCGCGCGCCCGCAAGGAGATGACTGAGCCATACCCAGCCCCCGAGAGTAAGCAAGCAGGCGCCTATTAGAGTTCAGCCCGGCGGGGAGTTTCTGGATGCTGTCTAGCCCGACTAAAGGCCAGCGCTCCCCGGCGCACGGCCCAGGCTGGGGGGCGGCTTAGGGATCAGCTCAGATCGATGGCGTGGCGCTTGAGATCCTCCAGGCTGACATATTCCAGGGCGCGCTGATGGGTGGCGCGCAGCGCCACCTTGGGGGCGCAGCCCGCTTCCAGGGCCTCCCGCCAGCGCGCCGCGCACAGGCACCAGCGGTCGCCGGGCTTGAGGCCGGGAAAGTCGAACTCGGGGTGCGGGGTGATCAGGTCGTTGCCCTGGCGCAGGGAGAATTCCAGGAACTCCGCCGTCATCCGGGCGCAGACCACGTGGCGGCCCATATCGTCGGGGCCAGTGGCGCAGCTCCCGTCCCGGTAATAGCCCGTCACCGGCTCGACCTCCGAGCAGGACTCCAGCGGCTCGCCCAGCACGTTCAGGGCCTCGTCTCTGCGGTAGAATCCACCATCCATCGCCAAATCCTCTGTTCTAGGGTGTCAACGTCATCCCCAGATGGGGGTGCGCGGGCGCCGTGCAAACCGGCAGTCAACTGATCGCGGCCCGCCGCAAAGTCACACCCGCTCTTTGCCGTGACACTGTCGCCGCCTACAACCACCGCGCGCCCGGTTCGGCCGGGCCCGGCCGTTTTGGCTGCCTCGATCGTCTCATCCTCTTTTGCCCGCCCTTAACCCTCATGCCAGCCGCCCCCGATCTCTTCTCTTACCGCAAGCACTGGGCCCACAAGCTGGGCACGGCGCCGCAACTGCCCATGTCGCGGGCGGAGATGGACCTGCTGGGCTGGGATGCCTGCGACGTCATCATCGTCACCGGCGACGCCTACGTGGACCACCCATCCTTCGGCATGGCCATCGTCGGGCGGCTGCTGGAGGCCCAGGGGTTTCGCGTCGGCATCATCGCCCAGCCGGACTGGCAGTCGGCGGAGGACTTCAAGCGGCTGGGGCGACCCACCCTCTTCTTCGGCATCACCGCCGGCAACATGGACTCCATGGTCAACCGCTACACCGCCGACCGGCGGCTACGCAGTGACGACGCCTACAGCCCGGGGGGCGAGGGCGGACGGCGGCCGGACCGAGCGGTGATCGTCTATGCCCAGCGGGCGCGGGAGGCCTACAAGGAGGTCCCCATCGTCCTGGGCGGCATCGAGGCCAGCCTGCGGCGTATCGCCCACTATGACTATTGGTCGGACCAGGTGCGCCGCTCCATCCTGGTGGACGCCAAGGCCGACATCCTGCTCTATGGCAACGCCGAGCGCGCCCTGGTGGAACTGGCCCACCGCCTGGCCAAGCGGGAGCCCATCGCCAGCATCCGCGACCTGCGCGGCACCGCCTTTCTGAGCCGTGGCCTGCCGGAGGGCTGGACCGAGATTGCCGCGACTGACTGCCCCCCTCTCCCCCTACCCCTCCCCCGCGAGGGGGGAGGGGGGGAAGCAATCGCCACCGGCCAGGCGGGCGGCAGTCTTGCCAGCCGGGCGGGCCGCAGTCTGGCCGACCGGGCGGGGGCCAGTGAGGCCAGCCGGGAGGGCGGCTGCCAACCAGGACCAAAGCGCCCCGACCGCGCCCGCACGGTCATCCGCCTGCCGGCCTTTGAACAGGTCAAGGCCAGTCCCCTGCTCTACGCCCAGGCCTCCCGCCTCTTCCACCTGGAGACCAACCCCGGCAACGCCCGCGCCCTGGTCCAGGCCCATGGCGACCGGGACGTCTGGCTCAACCCGCCGCCCATCCCCCTGACCAGCGCCGAACTGGACCGGGTGTACGAGCTGCCTTACAGCCGCCGCCCCCACGACGCCTATGGCGAGGCGCGCATCCCGGCCTGGGAGATGATCCGCTTCTCCGTCGCCATCATGCGCGGCTGCTTCGGCGGCTGCACCTTCTGCTCCATCACCGAGCACGAGGGGCGCATCATCCA
>SBFV01000421.1 GCA_006227775.1 Gammaproteobacteria bacterium
TCTTTTTCCAAGGGTGCATGGACCAGGGCGAGCTTCACCTGATCGTCGCTCGTCGCCAGGGGGGCGTCGGCCGGGGGGGCGTAGTCAGACAGATCACCGGTATCCAGCATCTCAACGGCGCAGTCAGCCAGATCACAGGAATTCAGCAACTCAACGACGTCATCATCCTGATGCACAATGTC
Source organism: Gammaproteobacteria bacterium (assembly GCA_006227775.1). Lineage (GTDB taxonomy): Bacteria > Pseudomonadota > Gammaproteobacteria > Chromatiales > Chromatiaceae > M0108. The sequence goes on from SBFV01000421.1 coordinate 183, forward strand.
CGCCACCCCCTGGGGGGGTCGGAGATAGTCGATCAGGTGGCGCGGCTCGAACAGGGGTTGGAGCATATCCCACAGCAGGCCCAGACGGTTGGCGTCGAGCCGGCCCGCGATCGGGTCCCGCGGCAGGCTCAGCAGGCGCAGGGCATAACCGGCGCTACGGCGTTGCTGGGGGCTCAGCAGGCTCAGGTCACGGCGCCAGCAGTCACGGATTTCGGTCATGGTCAGGCCTCCTGGGTCCAGGTTGGGAAGAAATAGGAGACCGGGGTGGCCTGGGTCTATCACGCCCGTGAGCGGCTGCACCACCGAGGAGGCTTCATTGCTGCCTGGGTGACCATGAAACCCTGGGGGATGCGTCAGGAGATGTCGGATACTGGCCTGCGCCGGAGGGCGACTCCCACGTTGAACGCCGCGGGCGCGGATCATGGCCCAAGGCAGAAAGGCATCCAGCGGTCGGAGTGATGCCAGATTTCAGATCAGGCTTGACTTGGAACTGGCTCCCCAAAGTTTAATCAAGCGCTGCGCAGCCGGCTCACCTTGACCAGGGCCACCGCCACCAGGGGCAGGACCAGGCCGATCAGCAGGGCGGCCAGCATCAGGGTCCCCAGTTCGCTGTAGTCCGCCGGGACGCTGATTTCGCCGCTGGCGGGGTCCTTGACCTCCCGGGTGACGAGGAACATCTCGTTCAGGTACTTGGTGCCAAGCTGGCTGGCGGACAGGGCCAGATTGGTGAAGGAGGCCATGACGGCGAAGAAGGTGGCCTTGAGGTTGTCGGGGGCCGAGTTGGCGATCCAGGCCAGCATGGGCACCATGGCGATCTGCCCCAGGGGGGACTCCAAGGCGGTATCGACCACGGCGATGAAGCGGGCATCGACGATGCCTCCGGTCAGGGCCGCCGTCCATTCGTGCAGGCCATGGTACATGCCGATGATGGGCAGATAGAGCAGGCTGGAGGTCAGGGTCAGGAAGACGACGACATAGGCGATGGAGCGCTCGGCCATGAAGCGGCGGAAGAGGAAGAGCCCGAGCAGGGTCAGGCTGCTGCCGATCAGCGACAGGACCGAGAGGAACTGCTGGTCGAAGCCCAACTCGTCGATCATCCACCAGGTCTGGCCCGAGCCCGGCCCCGGCATGGCGCGAAAGACGAAGATGATCAAGGCCGTGCCCACCAGGAAGAGCCGCGCCTCCGGCTCCAGGGCCCGCATCAGGCGCGACATCAGAAAGAGGATGATGACCATGGAGCCAACGAAGATGATCTCCTGGTTGTAGGGCACCTCCAGCAGACCCAGGGTGAGGGTGAAGGCGACGAAAACCAGGCTGCCGCCCAGGATCCACCAGTTGGGGTGGGTCTTCTCCACCGGATGCTCCAGCCGCCGCCGCGCCTCGGCCCGGTCCAGCCCCTGGGCCACCAGCCGGCGGAGATCGCGGCGCCGGATGTAGGACGCCAGGGCCACGCCCAGGATGGAGATCAGGGGGATGGCCAGGGCGAGTTCGTAAATGTAGATATAGGTGGCGATCTTGTCGGCCTCGGACATGGCTTCGACATCGGCGAAGAGGTAGACGTTGGCCAGGGACACCAGCACCCCACCGCCGATGATCGCCACCCGCCCCAAGGTCTGCATGGTGGTGTGCATCAGCTTGCGCGCCGCCGGATCGACCGGCTGGCCGTTCGCGTCCACCCGCGGCACCGCCTCCACGGTCATGGCGTCCGCGACCACGTCCTGAATGACGTAACCCACTGGCGCCAGCAGGGCGGCGAGGACGTACCAGGCCTCCACCGGCATCACCGCTGCCATGGCCGCCCGGTCACCGAGCAGGCCAATCATGATCAGCAGGCTGGCGGTGAGCAGGGCGGCGCCCAGATAGACCAGCAGGGCTTTGTGGCGCCAGATCAGATCCACCAGATGCCCCAGGGGCATCTTCAGTGCCCAGGGAATGCCCGCCCAGAAACCCAGGGCCGCCAGGAAGGCGGCGGATAGCCCCAGGTAGTCCTTGACAAAGAAGGTGCCGACGATGGCCGTCAGGCCCTGGATGCCGTAGGCCACGTAGACCATGAGTGGCGGCAGGTAGGAGAGACGCAGCTCCCGCCCCAATTCCAGGATGTTGCGGTCAAACCAATAGGCCAGACCAGCGATATATCCCCTGGTGTGGGTGGTGCCAAGGTTGCCGTTGCGTTCCGCGTTCACACCATGCATCTCGTTCTCGGATGAATTGGCACAGGTTAAGCCATCCCCGCTCCCGTGGCGAGAATGGAAATCCGCCAAAGCCCCCCGACCCTCCTCGCTGCCCTTCGCGTTGATGCCGAAAACTGTAATTCATCAGCAAGCAAAATCAGGTAATCATCTCCCGGGTATCTGGGGATGGCATGGCTTTCGTGCTGTCTTCAGCCGCCAAAGCCTAGGGATCATGGCAGCCCCCAGCAGCGGTTCACCGCAGGACGATGGACCAGGCCCATCCTGGGTCAGGACACATTCTGCGCTGCCGGGACGAGATATGACTGCTTGGCCAGCCTGGGCATCGCCACGGCGGGAACGGCCCTGGCGCCGCTTTTCCCCGCACCTTGGCTGGCTTGCGTGGTATATTAGAATATGCTTCAAAATTGCGGCTGCCCTCAGTTCCGCCAGCGCTCGCGGACAATAACCCGCCGGCGCCCCCCAACAAGGACCACAGGCAGATCCAGAGATCCAGTTTTCCGGTGCCACCGACCTTAAAGCACCCGACTAGAGGAGAAACAGATGTCCATCAATCATCCCGTTATCGCGGTCACCGGTTCCTCCGGCGCCGGAACCACTACCGTCAAGCGGGCCTTCGAGCATATCTTCTATCGTGACCATATCACCGCGGCCATCGTCGAGGGTGACAGCTTCCATCGTTACGACCGCGCCGAGATGAAGGTGGAGACGGCCAAGGCCACCAAGGCCGGGCGCAACCTGAGCCACTTCGGCGCGGCGGCCAACCGCTTCGACCTGCTCGAAGAACTCTTCCGCACCTACGGCGAGACGGGCACGGGCAAGAAACGCTACTACCTCCACAGCGAGGAAGAAGCCCAGGAGCACAATGCCCGCCTGGGCACCAACCTCAAGCCCGGCCAGTTCACTCCCTTCGAGGACCTCCCCGAGAAGACGGATATGCTCTTCTACGAGGGCCTGCACGGCATGGTGATCACCGAGGAGCACAACGTCGCCAAGCATGTGGACCTAGGAATAGGCGTGGTACCCATCGTCAACCTGGAGTGGATTCAGAAGATCCACCGTGACAATGCCGAACGCGGCTATTCGGCGGAGGCCATCGTTGACACCATCATGCGCCGCATGCCGGACTACATCACCACCATCGTGCCCCAGTTCAGTCTCACGGACATCAACTTCCAGCGCGTAGCCACGGTGGACACCTCCAACCCCTTCATCGCCCGCGATATTCCCACCCCGGACGAGAGCTTCGTCATCATCCGCTTTCGTGATCCCAAGAAGTGGGACGTGGACTTCCCCTACCTCCTGTCCATGATCCACGACTCCTTCATGACCCGCCGCAACAGCATGGTCGTCCCAGGCGGTAAGATGGGCTTCGCCATGGAGATCATCCTCCAGCCCATCATCGAATGCCTGATGTTGAAGTGTAACGGCTGAGTACCAAACACACTTTTCAGTCTTGCCCCGGGTCGGGGGCATCTGGGGGG
>SBFV01000405.1 GCA_006227775.1 Gammaproteobacteria bacterium
AACGACTATCCGCCCTACGGCCAGGCCGCCGTGCCCGCCTCCTGCCTGCGCAACCACCTCATGCTCAAGGAGATGAAGGAAGGTCGCGGTCCCATCTACATGGATACCGTCACCGCCCTGGCCAAGCTGCGGGAGACCCTGTCCCCCCGCGAGGTCAAGCACCTGGAGGCCGAGGCCTGGGAAGACTTCCTTGACATGTGCGTCGGCCAGTGCGGTATCTGGGTGGGTGAAAACGTCGAGCCGGAGAAGAAGAACTCCGAGCTCATGCCCACCGAGCCCTACCTGCTTGGCTCCCACTCCGGCTGTTGCGGTATCTGGGCCTCCGGTCCCGAGGACGTCGGTGCCCCCACCGAGGAGTTGCATGCCGACAAGGACAAGATCCCGGCTCACCTGCCCCAGGGCTGGAACTGGGGTTATCGCGGCATGACCACGGTCAAGGGTCTGTTCACCGCCGGCGATGGCGTGGGCGCCTCCGGCCACAAGTTCTCCTCCGGTTCCCATGCCGAAGGTCGCATGGCCGCCAAGGCGATGGTCAAGTACTGCCTGGACAACAAGGACATGCAGGTCGAGCTCGACACCGACCCCGACGTCCTGGTCGAGCAGATCTACCAGCCGGTGCGTAACTACTTGCAGCACAAGGATTACACCACCGCCATCGACGTCAACCCCCACTACATCACGCCCAAGATGCTGCAGTTCCGCCTGCAGAAGATCATGGACGAGTACGTAGCCGGTGTCGCCACCTACTACACCACCAACGCCCACATGTTGGCGGTGGCGGAAGACAAGCTGGAGATGCTGAAGGAAGACGCCATGAAGATGCGCGCCAAGGACCTCCACGAGTTGCTGCGGGCCTGGGAGAACTACCACCGCATCCTCACCGCCGAGGCCCACATGAAGCACATCCAGTTCCGCGAGGAGAGCCGTTACCCCGGCTTCTACTATCGGATGGACAAGAACTTCGTGGACGAGGAGAACTGGCACTGCTTCGTCAACTCCATCTACGACAAGGACGCCAAGACCTGGACCTGCTTCAAGCGCGCCCATGTCGACCTGGTCGACAAGTCCAAGCTGTTCAAGGCCGCGGCCCACTAAGCAACCGCGCGGTAACGACCGGGTGCTGGCGCTGAGGGCCAGCACCACCCGCTAGCCGGCGAGCGGCTGGCAAACTGACCGGGCGCCAGGTGGCGCCCGGTTCTTTTTGAGAGACCGATCATGAGTGACGAAAGACCCGCAATCCCCTTCCAGAGCCCGGTACTGCCCGAGGTGCTGAGCGAGAAGACCGAGATCAGCTTTCGCTGCTATCCCGGCATCTCTTGTTTCAACGCCTGCTGCAAAAGGGCCGACGTCACCCTGGCGCCCTACGACATCCTGCGCCTGAAAAGACGCCTGGGCCTGACGTCCGCCGAATTCCTGGCCCGACACACGGTCCCTTTCCAGATGGATGCCGACGGGACCCCGGGGGTCAAGCTCAAGACCAGCGAGGAGGGGGCCTGTCTGCTGCTCGACGGCGACAAGGGCTGTAGCGTCTACCCGGACCGACCCACCGTCTGCCGTTACTACCCCGTCGCCCTGCTCAACCGGCGGATCGCCGGGGAAGCGGACACGCATCAGGAGTATTCCCTGGTGCGCGAGGACCACTGCAAGGGCCACCTGGAGGATCGGCTGATCAGCATCGGTGACTACCGCCAGGAGCAAGGCTGCGACCTGCACGATGAGCACAACCGCGAGTGGTACCAGCTCATCCTCAAGAAGCGCTCCGCCGGGCCGACCGTGGGTCGTCCGCCCCAGACCAGCCTCAATGTCTTCTTCATGGCGTCCTATGACCTGGACACCTTCCGCCGCTTCGTCCTCAGCGACAAATTCAAGGACACCTACGACCTGCCGGCGGACTTCTACGCCGAGGTCCAGGCCGATGACCTGGTCCTGCTGAAATTCGGTTACCGCTTTCTGCGTCAGGTGCTGTTCGCCGAATTCAGCATCCCGGAGCAGCCGGGGGCCTGGGACAAGCGCGTCGCCCAGCGCCAGGAGGTCTGGGACCTGCGCCGCCAGGCCGAACTGGCCCGCCGCCAGCAGGCGGAGGACGAGAAGTATCAGGGTGAGCTCTGAAGCCAACTCCCTCCCCCCATGACCAGGCTCGCCGCCTCCCTCATCCAGGTGGGCGGCATCACCCTCCTTTCCCGTATCCTGGGATTTGCCCGTGACTTGTTGGTAGCACGCCTCTTCGGGGCGGACGCCGGCACGGATGCCTTCTTTGTCGCCTTCAAGGTGCCGAATTTCTTCCGTCGTCTCTTCGCCGAAGGCGCCTTTGCCAGCGTCCTGGTGCCGGTTCTGCACGAGGCGGAGCACCGCGGTGGCCGGGAGGAACTGCGACGCTTGCTCGACAGCCTGAGCGGGGTCCTGGGCGCCGGCGTGTTGCTGATGACCCTGGTCGGCCTGCTCATCGCTCCCATCCTGATCCTGGCCTTTGCCCCGGGCTTCGCCGGCCAACCGGCTCGCCAGGACTTGGCGGCTGAGCTCCTGCGTCTGACCCTGCCCTATGTGGCTTTCGTCGTCCTGGCCGCGCTGGCCGGGGCGGTGCTGAACCTCCGTGAGCGATTTGGCATCCCCGCCTTCACCCCGGTGTTGCTCAATCTGGCCATCATCGGGTGCGCCCTCTGGCTGGCGCCCAGGCTGGAGCAGCCGATCCTCGCCCTGGGCTGGGGCGTCCTGTTTGGTGGATTGATCCAGCTTGCGGTGCAGTTGCCCTTCCTCGCGCGGCTGGGCCTATTGCCTCGCCCTCGGCTGGGATCGGCAGGCTGGCATGCTGGCACCCGCCAGTTCCTGCGTCGCCTGGGGCCCGTTGTGCTCGGGGTCTCGGTGACCCAGATCAATCTCCTCATCGACACCTTTCTGGCTTCCTTCCTCGCCGCGGGCAGTATCTCCTGGCTCTACTATGCTGACCGCCTGGTGGAATTCCCCTTGGGCATCCTGGGTGCCGCCTTGGGTATCGTCATATTGCCGCATTTGTCCCGGCAGGCCGCGATGACGGGCGGCGCCAGGAAGGAAGAAATCGCACTGGATGTCAGGGTGCCAGCGCGAGCAAGCCCCGAAACGGTGTTGGCGGAGGCTACCGGGCCAGGCTCTGGCGGTATGGCCCATGCGGCATGCGGGGCGGCGAAGGAGATCAGGGACCCGCCAATCATTCCTGCCCATCATTCGTCCCAGCCGCGGAAAGCCATTGGCCCCTTCTCCGCGACCGCTCCGGATGACTTCAGCGCCACCCTGGATTGGGCCTTGCGCTGGGTCCTCCTGCTGGGCCTCCCGGCCGCGGTCGGGCTGGTGGTTCTGGCCGAGCCCCTGGTCGCGACCCTCTTCCTGTCGACGGAGTTCAGCGCCAGGGATGTCCGCATGGCGGCCTTGAGTCTCATGGCTTACGCGGCCGGACTGGTGGCCTTCATGGCGATCAAGGTCTTGGCGCAAGGCTATTACGCCCGTCATGATGTCCGGACCCCGGCCCGCTTCGCGCTTATCGCCTTGGGCACCAATCTGAGTCTGAGCCTCGCTCTGATGGGGATCTGGGCCCATGCCGGCCTGGCCCTGGCCACCAGCCTCGCCGCCTGGGTCAATGCCGGTCTGCTGCTTTGGGGCTTGGGGCGGAGCCGGGCCTACCGGCTGGGGAGGGACGAGCGGGACTTGATCCTGAAAAGCCTGACCGCGGTGTTCATCCTCGGTGCGCTTCTATCCTGGGGCTCCCCGGCGCTCGATACCTGGCTGGCGGTCCCGGCGGGGACGCGACTGGGTTGGCTCGGGGCCTGGATTCTGGTCGGTGCTGGTTCCTACCTGGCGGCCATCCTGGCTTTGGGGGTGCGGGTA
>SBFV01000096.1 GCA_006227775.1 Gammaproteobacteria bacterium
GAGGTCAAGACCGAGATTGAGCAATTGCGCGGTGAGGTCAGGACGGCGATCGAGCGCAGCCGCAACAGCCTGCTGATGTGGCTCATCCCCCTGATGTTCGCCCAGGTAGGCGCCATGGCGGCGCTGGTCAAGCTGTTGTAGCAAGCTTCCGGCCCCCAACCAGCTCTTCACCTCTGGCCGTCAGGAAGGACCGTCAGGAAGGGACTTTAACCCACCCCGCGCAGGGCGGCGCGGATGATCTCCTCCGAGGTTTTGGCCCCGTTGGCCACGGCGCGGGCCATGCGGTTGGCATCCGGGGGCCGGTAGCCGAGGGCGATGAGGGCCTCGATGGCGTCGTTCAGAGGTTCCTCCGCCATGGCCGGGCGGGGAGACCCGGCCGTTGCTCCCCCGGAAGACGCCGCGCCGCCCGCCAGACCGGCCACCCGGTCGCGCATTTCGATCACCAGCCGTTCCGCGGTCTTCCGGCCGATGCCGGGCAGGCGGATGAGGGCGGCATAATCTTCCTGCTCCACGCACTGGGCGAAACGGTGGGCATCCATGCCGGAGAGGATGGCCAGGGCCATGCGTGCCCCGACGCCGGTGACCTTGAGCAGATCGCGAAACAGAGCGCGATCGGTCTCGCGCAGGAAGCCGTAGAGGGTATGGGCGTCCTCGCGCACCGCCAGATGGGTTACCAGAGTCACCTGCTTGCCCACGGCCGGTAGGTCATAGAAGGTGGACATGGGTGCCTCCAGCTCGTAGCCCACCCCGTTGACGTCGAGCAGTAGCCAGGGCGGCTGTTTATGGAGGATCTCGCCGCGCAGTCGTCCGATCATGGCCGGAAATCCCGCCAGGAGGCGGCGGCTCGACGCCGCGCCGGTATGCCCATGGAGTGGGCATGGCAGAGGGCCAGGGCCAAGGCGTCGGCCTCGTCCTCCGCGGGTTCATCAACGAGTGATAGCAGGATGCGCACCATGTGCTGAACCTGGGATTTCTCCGCCCCGCCACTGCCGACCACCGCCAGTTTGACCGTTTTGGGGCTGTATTCGTGAACCAGGATGCCGGCCTTGAGACCGGCGCAGAGGACGGCGCCACGGGCCTGGCCCAGCTTCAGGGCCGCGGTGGGGTCCCGGGCGAAGATCAACTGCTCCACCGCCATCTCGTGGGGGGCGTAGTCCGCCACCACCTGGGCCACGGCGTCGAAGATGAAGCGCAACCGCTCCGGCCAGGGGTGGTCGCCGACCCGAATGCAGCCGCTGGTGACGCACTGGCTGCGGTTACCGTCGGTGTCGATGACGCCGAAGCCGGTGGTGCGGGAGCCCGGATCCACCCCCAGGACGCGATGTCGCAGGGGGAGCTGAGCGGCGCGGGCTCCCGGGGAACTCAAGGTGGAACTGAGCCTATTCATGGAGTAATGCGCCCGGTTAGTTCAACTTTGTGGCTATTACCGCAACTCATTGCATTGCATGATTTCAACTACCCACGTCCCAAAAAGCTGACTCCCGTGAAATCAATGTCTTGGCCAGAAAGATAATAAAACAGGGGTGTTACCGATATACCCATCGCGGGAGTGGGCCAGGGGCGAGAATGGGCCTCAACCCTCCAGCTCAGCCAGGATGGTCTCGGCGATGTCGGCGTTGGAATAGACCACCTGGACGTCGTCCAGGTCCTCCAGGGCGTCGATCATCTTCAGCAGTTTTTCCGCCGTGTCGCGGTCGTCGATGGCGGCCTGGGTGGAAGCGTTGTAGGTCACGTCCCCCTCGCCGTTGGCGAAGCCGGCGGCGGTCAGGGCATCCCGGACCGGGCCGAAATCGTCCGGCGTGGTGATCACATCCAGGGAGCCGTCATCGTTGCTGATCACGTCCTCGGCCCCCGCTTCCAACGCCGCCTCCATCAGGGCATCCTCGTCCACCCCGGGGGGGAAGCTGATGACCCCCTGCTTGGTGAAGAGATAGGATACGGAGCCGCCGGTGCCCAGGTTGCCGCCATGCTTGGAAAAGGCGTGGCGCACGTCGGCGGCGGTACGGTTACGATTGTCGCTCATGCAGTCGACCATCACCGCCACCCCACCGGGGCCATAGCCCTCGTAACGAATCTCCTCGTACTGCTCCCCCTCGGTGCCGCCGGCGCCGCGCTTGATGGCGCGCTCCACCGTATCCCGGGGCATGTTGGCGCCGAAGGCCTTGTCCATGGCCAGGCGCAGGCGCGGATTCATCCCCGGATCGCCACCGCCTTCCCGGGCCGCTACCGTTACTTCGCGGATCAGCTTGGTCCACGTCGAGCCGCGTTTCTTGTCCTGCGCCGCCTTGCGGTGCTTGATATTGGCCCATTTACTGTGACCAGCCATGAGTCTTTCCCCCATGCAAACAGAAACGCATTATTTGAAAAGGCGCGCATTGTATCCCATTGCTGGGCAGTCCAATGCTGGATGGTCCTCGCTTTGTCTCCGGGCGGGGGGCTGGGGCGGGATCTGACGGAGGTTAAACCCTTATTCATCCCGCAGCGCCAGGATCGGGTCCAGCCGTGCCGCCCGCAGGGCCGGCAGCACCCCGGCGGCGAGGCCGATGAGGCCGGCGCTGGCCACGGCGGCCAGGGCGAATTCCCAGGCGATATGGGTCGGCAGGGACGCTACCAGGATGCCCATGAGGCCGGCGCCGCCGAGACCCAGGGCCAAACCGGCCAAGCCCCCGAGCAGGGCCAGGATCATGGCCTCGCCGAGAAAGAGTAGCAGGATCTGCCCTTGGGCGGCGCCCAGGGCGCGGAGCAGGCCGATCTCCCGCCGGCGCTCGCGTACGGCGATGGTCATGATGGTCAGGATGCCGATACCCCCCACCGCCAGGGAGATACCACCGATTGCGCCGACGGCCAGGGTCAGGACATTCAGCACCGAGCCTGCCACCTCCAGCATCTGGTCCTGGGTGGTGACGGTAAAGTCCTCGTGGCCGTGGCGCTCCAGCAGCGCCTGGCGGATCCGGTCAGCCATGGTGACGCTGCTCGCCTCCGGACCGTAGAGCAGGTCGATCTCGAACAGACTGTCACGGTTGAACAGGGCCATGGCGCGGGCCACCGGGATGTAGACCGTGTCGTCCAGGTCGAAGCCCAGCATCTGGCCCTTGGACGCCATGACTCCGATTACCCGGTAGGGCTCGCCACCGATGCGGATGCGCGCCCCGAGGGGGGAAGCATCGCCGAAGAGCTCGGCCCGCAGCTTGGCGCCCAGCACGGCCAGGGCGCGTCCCCCCTCGTTACCGGCGCCTTCGTCCGGCAGGAAGCGACCCAGTTCCGGTTGCATCAGCCAGACCGCCGGCACCTGGCTGCTGGCGCCGATGACCAGGGAGCGGCGGGTGCGGCCGTTGCCCTCGACTTCGGCGTTGCCCTGGGTCACCGGAACTACCGCCTCCACCCCAGGCACCCGCGCCAGGGCCTGGGCGTCCGCCAGACTCAGGGGGCGCACGTTGTGCAGGATGGCCCCGGACAGGCCCAGGGTGGAGACCTTGCCCGGCGCCACGGCGATGATGCGGGTGCCGAATTGGGAAAATTCGGTGAGGATGAAATGGTGGATGCCCTCGCCGATGGCGGTGAGCAGCACCACGGCGGCGATGCCGATGGCGATGCCGGTCACCGTCAGCAGGCTTCGGGCGCGATGGGCCACCACGGCGCCCAGGCAGAAGCGAAGAAAGTCGCGGGCGAGCATCGACTCAATCCCCCCCTGAGGTCCCTGAATGCCGGGACCGCCAGAAGTGTGCGGCGCCGTGGCGCGCGGGGGGAGCTGGCCGGGGGAGCAATGCCTCAGCCTCCCGCCAGGGCCAGCACCGGGTCCAGACGGGCCGCGCGCAGGGCCGGCAGCAGCCCGCCGACGAGCCCGAGCACCAT
>SBFV01000056.1 GCA_006227775.1 Gammaproteobacteria bacterium
CCTGCGTCTTCGTCGACAACGGCCTGCTGCGCCTGGGGGAGGGTGATCAGGTCATGAGCACCTTCGCCCGGCACATGGGGGTCAAGGTCATCCGCGTCGATGCCGGGTCGCGTTTCTTCGAGCGCCTGGCCGGGATCGATGATCCGGAGCTCAAGCGCAAGATCATCGGCACCACCTTCATCGACGTCTTCGAGGCCGAGGCGGACAAGCTGCCCCAGGTCAAATGGCTGGCCCAGGGCACCATCTACCCCGACGTCATCGAGTCCGCCGGCGCCAAAACCGGCAAGGCCAAGGTGATCAAGTCCCATCACAACGTTGGCGGTCTGCCTGACTACATGAAGCTGGGGCTGGTGGAACCCTTGCGGGAATTGTTCAAGGACGAGGTGCGCAAGATCGGCGTCGAACTGGGCCTGCCCGCGGACATGGTCTACCGCCACCCCTTCCCCGGTCCCGGTCTGGGGGTGCGCATCCTCGGTGAGGTTCATGCCGCCTATGCCGACACCCTGCGCCAGGCCGACCACATCTTCATCGAGGAATTGCGGCGCGCTGGCCTCTACGATAAGGTCTCCCAAGCCTTCGCCGTCTTCCTGCCCATCAAGTCCGTCGGGGTGGTCGGCGACAACCGCCAGTACGCCCACGTCATCGCCCTGCGCGCCGTGGAGACCATCGACTTCATGACCGCGCGTTGGGCCCAACTGCCTTACGACTTCCTCGACCTGGTGTGCCGCCGCATCGCCAACGAGGTGCGCGACGTGTCGCGGGTCGTTTACGACATCACCGGCAAGCCGCCGGGGACGATCGAGTGGGAATGACGGCCCTGATGCACCCCCTTGCGGGTGGGTTGGGCTGGAGAGCCCGCCCAAGGTTTGGGGGTATCCTATCCCCCCGTCCGGTTCTGGCCCCTGCAACATCCACCTGAACGGCTTCGGTTTCCGGCCTCGACGGGGAGGACCGAAGATTGATCCGCGATGGGAATGACGGGCTCCAGGTAGCCGAATGGGATGACGAGGACTGGATGCGTCACGCCCTGAGCCTGGCGCAACGGGCGGCGGCCATGGGCGAGGTGCCGGTGGGGGCCGTCCTGATCCGGGATGGTCAGATCCTGGGGGAGGGATGGAACTGCCCCATCGCCACCCATGACCCCAGCGCCCATGCGGAGATCCGCGCCCTGCGCGCTGCCGGGGATCAGGTCGGCAACTACCGCCTTCCGGGTACCACCCTCTACGTCACCCTCGAACCCTGTCCCATGTGCGCCAGCGCCTTGGTACACGCCCGGGTGGCCCGCGTAGTCTTTGGCGCTCGGGATCCCAAGGGAGGGGCCTGTGGCAGCGTCTTCGACCTGCTGCCCCCCGACGAGCGCTTCAACCATCGTCTGGCATGTCGGGGGGAGGTCTTGGCCCGGGAATGCGGCGATATCCTGCGCCTTTTTTTTCAACGTCGCCGGGCAGCCGAGCGAAAGATGGCCTCAACCCCAGAGTTGGCACCAACGGCGGAGAGGCATGCCCGGCATGAGCGCGGATGAGGCCCGATGACCCGGGGAGGGCGATATGCCAAGGTTGACACCTGGGGGGGCAGTACCTAACATAGTCGATCTTCCGGGGTGTAGCGCAGACTGGTAGCGCACCTGAATGGGGTTCAGGTGGTCGGAGGTTCAAATCCTCTCACCCCGACCAAGTTCAACGATTTTCTTCAAGCGGTTATCTGGCAGCAGAAACCGCTTTTTTTCTGCCCGGAATCGCCCAGGTTCCTCGTCCTATGCCCGACAGTCCCGATCCCCTCGTTGCCTATCAGGCCCTTTCCCCGGCTTTTCGCCAGTTGGTTCAGGTGACCGCCGTCTATGGCGAGGCCGTTCACCTCACCAATCTGAAGTTCCTGCTGAAGGAACTGGGCCTCAAGGATGACCAGGGGCGGGTCATGTATGGATCGATCAATTCCGAGCTGAGCGGGCGCCTGCTCCAGGCTGGCATCTGGGTCGAGGATCAAGCCAACATTCGCTGTCACCCGGCCCTGGTTGACCCGCTGACCGCGGAGGCCCGGGAGCGGGGCCTGCTGGAGCGGGTCATCCGTGCCGCGGACATGGCGTTACCGCTTCGGCACAGCCTGCATGGTATCCCGGATCGGGAGATGCAGCGGCGCTTTCTGCGCGAGATCCGCTTTGCCATGCTCAGCGACGACGGTGCCCAGGTTTTCCGCCTCCTGGGCATGAGCCAGCCGGGTTACGTCCAGGCCACGCCCCAGTTTGCGGCGGATCTGCGGCGCATCTATGGCGACAGGTTGGAGCGGGCCATCCCCGAGATTCAGTTCATGGCCCTGGAGCCCCTCCTGGAAGAGGGCGAGATTCAACTGACCGATCAGTGCCCGGCCTACGAGCGGTTCGAGGCGCTGTTCGGGAATCTCGCGGATCCTGGGCCAGTCGTCTTTGCATCCCTGTTCAGGCGGCGCCTGATGCGCGGCGTCTTCGACGACCTGGGCAAGGCGGGGAGCGCCGATGTTCTGGTAACTATCCTGTCCCAGGGAGTTCGCGCCTTCATGGCTGGGGAGGATGCGGCGGCCATCTGCCGCTTTCAGGAGGCAATAACCCTGCTGAAGAAGCAGCAGCGCAAGCGCAGCATCCATATCCACCGGCTGGAGGGTATCTTCCATCTCCTGGCCTTACTCCGGGAGGGTTCCCCTCTCTCGATGACCCAGTTGAACACCCAGTTGGAGGCCAGCCAACGGCCCTTGTTCGAGGACCCATTCCAGGGGGGCTTCGATGTGTTGGGACTCACGATCCAGGTCATCAAGGATGGCCAGGGGTTCAACGAGGCCCATCCTTACCTGACCTTGCGCTTTGCCCGCAACCCTTGGGTGGAGCTGATCCAGGGCCTGTGCCTCCGCTGGATGGGGGGGAAACCGAGCGAGGAGCGCTTTCAGCGCCTCCAGCGCCATCAGCGCGCGGCTGTCCAGGGGGGGTATCTGTGGTACGCACGGGAAGCGGCCATGCTCCTGAACGCCTGGGGGGATGGGACCCGTTTTGGCTGCGTGGACAGCTTGAATACCCCCCCGCTTACGGATCTGCGCCAGCCCGAGGAGACCTGGGAGCGTACCCTGCGCGTGCTACGGGAGATCGCGGCCCCGGTGTCCAGCTCCCCTACCGCCACCAAGGTGGTGGAGGGGGAACTCAGCCTGGCCTGGGACCTGATTCTGATCAACAACGGGTTGGTGGCGTTCGAACCCAAGGAGCGCAAGCGCCGGGGGGCGGGCTGGACCAAGGGGCGGCTGGTCGCCCTGAAGCGACTGGCCGAAAACGGCGACGCCTTCCCCTACCTCACGCTAGCGGATCGGAATATTTGCGCCTGCATCAAGGCCCAGCCCCAGACCTGGGGCTGGAGTAGCACCCGCATGGAGTACGTCATCGACGGGCTTTGCGCCCTGCGCGCCGCCATCGGCCATCCGCATCTTTTTCACCTGGGCGAGAACGTCGAGCTGGTCCAGGATCAGCCGCGCCTCTTGGTGGAGCGGGCCCGGGAAGGCATCCGGATCAGCCTCCACCCCGCCGGCGTAAGCGAATCCGGATATTACGTCGCCCCGGAGGGCGGCCGTTTGCGCTTTTACGAGTTCAGCGCCCAACACCAGCGGGCCGCGCGGCTCCTGGGGCACTCCGGTATCAAGGTCCCCCGGGCCGCGGAGGCCAAGGTGGTGGAGACCATCACCGCCCTGGCGCCCATGATCACCGTCCACTCGGAGATTGGTGGCGAGGCGGCGGGCGAACTGGCGGCGGTGGAGCGGGTGGAGGCCGACCCGCGCCCCTGGCTGCAACTCCAGCCCCTGGGGGACGGCCTGCGCATCACCTGCCTGGT
>SBFV01000190.1 GCA_006227775.1 Gammaproteobacteria bacterium
GGCATGGGCGGCATGGGCGGCATGTCTGGCATGGGCGGCATGTCCGGTATGTCTGGCATGGGCGGCATGGGTGGCATGGGTGGCATGGGTGGCGAAAGGAACTGGTGGCAGTTCTGGAAGTAATTCCAAGCCTCTGTTGGCCTATCCCCGGTCCTTAGCCGGGATAGGCCAGTCCTCCTTCCTATCTTTGTTGGCCCGGGGTCACGTCACTCTCCCCGGCATGGGCCTGATGTCCATGCATGCCTGAAGCCGTTATTGGGCTGGATTCAGCCGCCTTCTGTATGCCAAGGCTCCGTCTTCCGTTGCACCCTCTTCGATTGACGCGATTTTCTGCTTGCCCTCCTGGTAAGGAGCATAGTGCGACCCAGGGGTCTTCGTGTCCCTTGGCAACGCTTGCTCTTGGCAGGCGTCCGCCAGTCAGGACAATCCGCGACTCGGGCTAATCCCCGCCCCAGGAAATTATTTCCATCTTGTGACGATCCTGTTACGATCTAGCGTAAAGATGCTGGATCTTGTCTCTATGTTGCTGTGCAGCATAGCATTTGGGGCTTTTCCGGCCCTACCTGGCGGCCATAGGGACTTTGACCTGCCCTCGTTCTCGCAAGACCCGTCGCTTTTCGTTCTCACCCAGGTGCCGTGTTCAAATTTCCTTTTTTTCAGCGGGTAAGAGAGCACGATTCCTTAGCGAGCGCACTCCTCCTGGCAAAGAGCCCGTAGCGGGTGTGATGACCGAACCCATGGTTGTATCTAGCCAGGTATAGCCAGTAAGAAACTGTCCATCCATTGCTTCCCGAATTCAGCGAGCCCCTCGGGCACAAAGCGGGGACTAGAAAATGGACACTTTCTAAGCATGAGAAAGAGAGTCAGAGGGCCTCAGAATGTCGAGAAAGCACCCAATCGTCGCCGTGACCGGTTCCTCAGGGGCTGGTACCAGTACGGTGAAGAATGCCCTGGAACATATCTTCAAGCGGGTCGGGGCCCGAGCGGCCTTCATCGAGGGGGATAGTTTCCATCGCTACGACCGTCAGGAGATGCGGCGTGAACTCAAGAAGGCCGCCAAGGAGGGGCGCAATCTGAGCCACTTCGGCCCCGAGGGTAATCTTTTCGACAAACAACTGGAGCTCTTCCGCTCCTACGGCCAGTCCGGCACTGGGGAACGGCGCCATTACATCCATGACGAGGAAGAGGCGGCCACCTATGGTTCGCCGCCGGGCACCTTTACCGATTGGGAGCCGATCCCACCGGATACCGATCTCCTCTTTTATGAGGGGCTCCATGGTGGCGTGGTGGCCGGGGATATCGATATGTCCACCGAGGTGGACCTGCTGATCGGGGTCTGTCCGACCATTAATCTGGAATGGGTGCAGAAAATCAACCGTGACAAGGCCGAGCGGGGCTACCAGACCGCGGATGTGATGGACACCATCCACCGCCGCATGTATGACTACATGCACTACATCCTGCCCCAGTTTTCCCAGACCCATATCAACTTCCAGCGCATACCGCTCACCGATACCTCCAACCCCTTCTGCATCGAGAGAATTCCCACGGCGGATCAAAGTCTGGTGCTGATCCATTACCTCAAGGACAAACCCAGCGTGGAATACAAAATCAATCTCAAGGGGTTGATCGACGGGGCGCAAATCACTGGCTTCAATACTCTGGTAATACCCGGTGGCAAGATGATGTATGCCATGGAGCTGATCCTGACCCAACGCATCATGGATCTCATGCGCCGTCGGGGCCATCTGGACAAGTTCGAGTGACCGCCGTCGGAGGCGGGTCGATGACCCGCCCCCGACCCCCGGATTCCACGCCGGCTTCGGGTGACCGAAGGATCGCGCCATCGTTCCGGCCCCAGGACACCGGCGGCTCCCGGGACGGAGCGAGTAACAATGGGTTCAGGGCTTGCTGCCCTGACACCCTGACAACCACATCACGCAACTGAGTTTTCGGCGAGGCCGCGGAGGGGAGGGAAGCGTCGGGCGGGGGTGTTGAGGGCAGGGGTGCCTTATCAAGCCAGCAGGGATGTATTCACGGTATCCCCCGCCAGCCGCCACCCGACCCGATGGCAACCGAAGCGGGATACGCGATGGTGATAAAGACAACGAGAGAGACGAGGAGTGACCCCATGAGCCCAACATGCAGCATCGCACCAAAGGGCGACCTTCCGGCCTGGCTACTGGTCCCGGGTGATAATCCACCTCAGCCCTGCTGGATCCGCCGTTGCGGTAGTGGCAGGATGTCGATTGAAACCCCAGCACCACTGAGGTGCCATCGGTTTGTCGAGGTACAGTTCGCCCAACAGGATGCTTCAACGGCATCGATCAAGGGTATGGTCATGAGTACCAGCGAGACGGGGACAACGTTCGCGGCCGATATCAGCTTCTGGCCTCCCCTCTAAGCCTTCCGGTTCGGGGAGTTGCCTAAGGGTCTCCACACCAACGGGTTCGTCGCCACCCGGAAGCTTCCCCCAAGGGGGTGGACCAAGGTCCAGCCGGGAACGCGCGGAACAGTCAACCTTTCGCGGCTGGCCGCCACAACCAGCCGATCGAAAGCTGGCAGCAGCAGTCCCACCCAAGCCGCGGCCGAACCCTTGCATCCCCCTTCGGCCCCAACCCTTTGGGCGCGGCTCCAACCGGAGCATCGATGACCAGTCCTGCCCGAACCGTTATTGGCCACGGGTATCCGGTCAGGGTCAGGGTCACCTGCGTGAGCTTCTCTGTCTTCTAGATCTTCCTCAGCGACGGGTTGCTGGCGACCTACTTCCGAGCCCCGAAGACCGCCCTGATGGTCAGCATCGCCACGAGGTGGCTGTTCATCCCCGGTCACCACTATCCGGCTCGGTCTGCTGATTTACCGTTGTTTTTAGCGCCCTCGCGACCCGGGATCAGGTAATCCCGGCCCGCAATGCCGGTCTGGAAAGGCGGTCGCCGGGCTGGGCCAGACCCCGGGCTATGCCAGTATCGTCGCCGCCTTGCTCCCGGACGACCACCCCCCGGGTCATGGGACTCGTCGAGTCCACGCTGGCCAGCCGCCAGGATTGCGCGGTGGAGTTCGCCTCCGCTGGGCCGGTGGCATGGTGCATTGGATCAGCGCCCAAGACTTGGAGCAACGGGTCGTCTCTCTCAGGCACCTGTGGGAACCGGCCACCGCGAGCGGTTAGCCGCGGCCAGAAACCCGATTTCTCAGCCGGAGAGAACCAACGCTTGAGGGGCGATGGGTATAATGGGATTGAGTTTTGTCTATCATCTACCCATTCATCCACGACCAGTAATTTAGATCAGCAAGATTCCGAGGGGACGCGCAATGAACACCCGATCCCGGCAGTGGCCCTTATCCCGACGCGATTTCATCAAGGGCGCGGGACTGATCGCCACGGCTGGCATGATCCCGGCTTTCCCGCGTCCCGCCCGGGCGGCAGCCAAGGTCCTGCGCATCATGCAGTGGAATCACTTCGTCCCGGCCTTCGACGAGTGGTTCAACAAGACCTTCATCAAGGAATGGGGCGAGCGCAACGATACCGAGGTCATCGTCACCAACGTCGGCATGACCGCGATCGAGACCCGTGCCGCCGCCGAGATCAAGAAGGGGCATGGCCATGACATCTGCATGTTCCTCAGCCCGCCGGCCTCCTACGAGGATCAGGTCATCGACCACAAGGACATCTACGTCGAGTGCGAGCGCCGCTTCGGCAAGCCCCTGGATATCGCCATCAAAAGCACCTTCAACCCCGTCACCGGCAAATACTTCGGTTTTTCCGACAGCTATGTTCCCGACCCGGTCAACTACCGCAAAGACCTGTGGGACGAGGCGGGTATCCTGCCCGCCTCTTGGGATGCGATCCGGGAGGGAGGGCGCAAGATCAAGGAGGCGCGGGGTATCCCGGTGGGCATCGGCATGTCCAACGAACTCGACAGCAGCATGGCGGTGCGCTCGATTCTGGCTGCCTTCGGCGCCGCCGAACAGGATGCGGAGGGTCGTCCTAACCTTAAGACCCGGGGTGCCCTGGAGGCTCTGCGGTACGCCAAGGCCCTCTACGACGAGACCATGACCGACGAGGTGTTTTCCTGGGATGCTTCCTCCAACAACCGCCAGATGCTGGCCGGCAAGGGTTCCCTCACCCTAAATGCCATCTCGGTGACCCGCACCGGCGAAAATGAAAAAATCGCCATCGCCGATCAGATTCTCCTCATGCGCCCCGCCCGTGGCCCCGTGGCCCACCTGGGTCTGATGCACCTGATGAACGCCTATGTCATCTGGAAGTTCGCCAAGAACCTGGATGGGGCCCAGCAGTTCCTGGTCGATCTGGCGGCTGAGTCGCGCAACGCCTTCCTGGCCAGCCGCTTTTACAATTTCCCCACCTTTCCCCAGCTCGTGCCCGACCTGGCGACCCTGGTGGCCAACGACCCCAAGGCGACGCCCCCGGACAAGTATCGCTTCTTTCAGGATGCCAGCGGTTGGACCGTGAACGTCGGCTATCCCGGCTATGCCAATGCCGCCATCGACGAGATCTTCAACACCTGGCTGCTGCCCATGATGTTCGCCGATACGGCCTCCGGCCGGCTCTCACCGGAGGCCGCCCTGGATATGTATGCCGGCCAGGTGGTGAGGATCTTCGACAAATGGCGGGAAAAGGGCAAGGTTTGAGTCCGCCAACGATTGTTTCCGCCCTCCCGGCCACGAGCAGGACCAAGGGTTTCCGGCAGTGGCCCGCTTCCCCGGGGTCACAGACCATCCGATCAGACGTCAGCGACAAGGTTATGCCCATCTCCCGCCGTCACTTCCTGGGACTGGGGTTAAGCGCCCCGTTTCTCCTGACCACTCCGGGGACAGCCATTGGGGCCGACCCCCCTAAGAAGCGCATCTTCATCGTCTGCAGCTACGCCCGTGACTACATCTGGTCTCGATCCACCCAGCGCGGCGTCAATGAAGCCATGCTCAAGTATGGCTATCTCGACCACGAGGCCCAGGGCCTCCAGCTCATGGACCTGGACTGGGTCGAAAGCAGCCGCGCCCTGGTGAAAAAGGCCTGGATGGACACCAAACGCCGCAATTCGCGCACGGATATCGCGGTATCCACGGAGCGGATCATGGCTGAACTGCGGCAGTTCGCCCCGGACCTGGTCCTGCTCGGGGACGACAATGCCGCCAACTTCATCGGCAACCAGTTGCTGGGTTCATCCATCCCGGTGGTGTTCTGGGGTATCAACGGGCTACCGCTGAAATATGGTCTGATCGAAAACCTCGATGCCCCGGGGAGGAACATCACCGGGGTCTGGCAATCCGGCTACTACAAGGAGTCCCTGGAACTGCTCAAGCGGCTGGTCCCCACGGCCAACACCTTTGCCATCCTGGCCTGCGATTCGGAAACCTCGCGTCCCAGCGTGAAGATGATCGAACTGCTCGCCCGGCGCGATGCCCTGCCCATCAAACTGGTCGACAGTATCGTCACCAACGACTACGAGGAGTACCGTGCCCGGGCACTGGAGATCGCGGGGCGGGTGGATGCCTTCTTCGTCCTCAATCACGATACCCTGCGCGATCGCCAGCGCCAGCACGTCGATATGCTCGAAGTGGGCCGCTGGTACCTGGAGCATATCCCCATTCCCGAGGCTTCGAACGAGGATCAGTTCGTCCATGAAGGCATGTTGCTCACGGCGAACGACTCCGGCTATAACCAGGGCTATGCCGCCTTCGAAATGGCCCAGCTCATCCTGGACAAGGGAGTCAGCCCGGCGCGGATGGCCGTGCGCACCCCGGATCGGGGCCCCTATCTGGTGAACCGCAACCGGGCCCAACAATTAAACATCGACCTGGAAGATTCCATGTATCTGATCGATGAGATCGTCACCGAATCCCTGGCCCTGGGCATCACCGGCTGAGTGGACATGCGGGCTCTCGCCGCTTTCCCGCTGACGCCAGAGATGGCTGGTGTCTTGCGCGCTAGCGTCAGCCGATGCCTGGCCCCCTACCCGGCCGGTCCCCGCTCGCCACACGTTGAGCCTCAGGAGGAGCCCGTGAACATCCTTGACCCCGATCATGCGTCGCCACTCCGCCCTCTGAGACCGCACCCTTGAGCGGGGTAACCCAGGGCGGTCCCGCGACCCCACCGCCCGCCGGCCGCCGGCGGCTGCCGGACTTGAGCCTCTTCCACCGCCTGCTGCTGTTACTCCTGGCGGCGAGCGCCATTCTCGCCGCTCCCGTCTTCTATCTGTCCTATGAATACACCAAGACCGCCGCCGGGAGTCGTACCGAGGAATATCTCACCCAGCAACTGACGATGCTGGGCGCCAGTTACGATCAGGAGTACCGTAACGCCCCCCAGCGTTCCCTGAAGCAGATCGCCGCCTCGGACGGCCTCACGGACTATCTGTCCGGGCCCCGGGAGGAACACCTGGTCAACGCCGAGATCCTGGAGGCTTTCTTCTTCAATATCGCCAAGGACCACGCCACCTATTCCGGCATCTATTTCATCGATTGGGAGGGCAGGGAGATCGCCTCCGTGATCGATCAACAGCGGAGTGGCTTCACCAGGACCGCCGTATCCTGGACCCCCTCCGCCCCGGACCCGGAGACCGAGCCGACGGTCCGGGCTGGCCGGCAGCTTTTCGAACGAATCAGCACCACCCCGGCCCTGCTGTCGGCGGGAAACATGGAGTGGTTCATGCCCCCCCGCGACATTCTCTTCGCGGGACCCTTCACCGATGAACGAGGGCGCCCCTCGCTGCTTGTGGGACTGCCCACCCTCGATATCGACAGCGGTGCCTTCAGCGGGGCGGTGATCATCCGGCTCAACCTCGAGGTCTTCATCGGGGTCCTCCAGACGGTCAAGGTCTTCAACGAGGGCGTACTCTGGCTTTTCGCCCAGGATGGGGGGGTCTTGTTCTCTCCCGCCGATCATAGGGTCAGCTTCGATCCGCTCCCCTACCTCAAGGCCCCCTACACGGCCGCCCCCCAGGTGCTGCATGCCGACCTGGGCCTGGTGACCTATCTGGATCTGGGTCCCTCCGCCGACCAGCCCTTGCTGCGCCTGGCCTATGCCGTACCTTATTTTCTGATCGAGCGGGATTTTTCCGCCACGAGAGAGCTCTTTGTCGGCGCCATGCTCCTGTCCGCCATCGCGGTATTCGTCCTGGCCTTTGCTTTTTCCCGCACCATCGCGCGGCCGATCGTCCGTCTGGCGGAGGCGGCGGCGCGGCTGTCACGGGGGGATTGGTCGGCGCGGGTCGAGGTGCCGGCCTCCGGCGAAATCAAGGTGCTGGTCAACAGCTTCAACGCCATGACGGAAAACATCCGCCGGGCTCACGATAACCGCGCCCGGGCCATGGGGGTGCTGCGGGGGACCGCGGCGCTGCTGCAACATGACATGGACAAGGCCAGGACGACGGACCCGGCCGGGGAAACGGCGGAGACCGGGGACCAGAGCGACGAGCGGGACCTGCGGCGGATATCGGACCTGATCCGCGGTCTCATCGCGGAACGGGAGCAGCGCCTGGCGCAGCTCAACGCCGCCATCCACACGGCGGAAGAGGCCAACCGCGCCAAGGGTTTCTTCCTCGCCAACATGAGCCATGAGATCCGCACGCCGATGAACGGCATCATCGGCATGACCGACCTGGCGCTCGGTACCTCCTCCGCCGAGGAACGCCAGGAATACTTGCGGATGGTCAAGACCTCCGCCGATGCCCTGGTGGCCATCCTCAACGATATTCTGGACTTTTCCAAGATCGAAGCCGGCAAGATGGCCATCGAGCATCTCGGCTTCGATCTGCGCCAGACCCTGGCGGATACCCTGGTGATGCTGACCCTCAAGGCCCACGAGAAGGGCCTGGAGCTCATCTGCGATATCGAGGAGGATGTGCCCCGGCGGGTGGTGGGGGACCCTTTGCGCCTGCGCCAGGTCCTGCTCAATCTGACGGGCAACGCCATCAAGTTCACCGAGCGCGGCGAGGTCGTCCTGCGCATCGCCGTCATGGCGCGCCAGGAGGGCACAGCGACCCTGTACTTCGCGGTCAGCGATAGCGGCATTGGCATCCCCCCGGAGAATCTGGAACATATCTTCGACGCCTTCACCCAGGCCGACACCTCCACGACCCGCAAGTTTGGCGGCACCGGCCTTGGCCTCACCATCACGACCCGTCTGGTCCAGCTCATGGGGGGGAGCATCGGGGTCGACAGCCGGGTGGGGGAGGGGACCACCTTCCACTTCACCATTCCCCTGGGCGTTGAGGCGCAAGAGGACCTGACCTTCCCGTCCCCCAAGTGGGCGGGCAAGGGGGTACTGATCGTTGACGACAACCCCCTGAATCGACGGATCCTGCTGCGCAAGCTGGGTGCCTGGGGCATGATCGCCAGCGCGGCGGAATCCGCCGTGGCCGCCCAGGCCATCCTGGCGTCCCCGCCCGTGCCCGACCTGGTCCTCCTCGACCTGGGGATGCCCGGGATGGATGGCTTCACCCTGGCCCAATGGATCAAGGCGCGGCCGGCCCTGGGGCGCGTCCCCATCCTGCTCCTCTATTTCGGCCCCTTGGATGGCGTTGCCGAACGCTGCCGTCAGCTCGGCCTCAGCGGCTATCTGCCCAAGCCGATCAACGATGCCGATCTGTCCCTGGCCTTAGAGGAGGCCCTGAGCGAGGCGTCCGTGGCATCCGTTGCTCGGGTAGCGGTACCTACTCCAGCGTCCGCCCCCGCCGCGCTGGCACCGGCACCCCTTCGGCCTCCCGCCCCCGCTGAACCGGCACAGGCACACCCTCAGGGCTCTCCCCCCGCCGCGCTGGCGCCGGTCGCCGCTCAAACCTCCGTTCCCGGCGCCATCGGTCTGACGGTCCTGGTGGTGGATGATGATCCGACCAATCAATTGCTGATGCGCAGACGGCTCGAGAAGGCCGGCCATCGGGTCGGGCAGGCGGCGAATGGCCAGGAGGCGGTGGATCTCATCGAGGCTGGCGAGCCCTTCGATCTGGTGCTCATGGACATGCAGATGCCAGTGATGGATGGCCTCGAAGCGACCCGACGGCTGCGCCAGCGGGAGGCGGAGGGTCGCCGGCCCCATCTGCCCATCGTCGCCATGACGGCGAACGCCCTGGCGGGTGACCGCGAAATCTGTCTGGGAGCCGGCATGGATGATTATCTGGCGAAGCCGATCGATGTGACCGAACTGGCGGCCCTGCTTGGCAAGTGCTCCCCAGTGCCCCCCCCGCCTCCTCAGCATGCCCTGGGGGATCTGGCGGGTCGACGCCTCCTGCTGGTGGAGGACAACGCCATCAATCGGGAAATCGTCCTGGGCCTGCTGAAGGGCAGTGGCCTGGTGGTGGAGGTTGCCGCCGACGGTCGGCGGGCGGTGGAGCTCTTCCAGTCCACCCCCTTCGACCTGATCCTCATGGATATCCAGATGCCGGTCATGGACGGTTACGAGGCAACCCGGCGGATCAGGGCCCGCGATACCCGGATCCCCATCATCGCCCTGACGGCGAATGCCTTCCCGGATGACAGGGATAAGACCCTGGATGCCGGCATGAACGAGCACCTCAGCAAACCCCTCGACCCGCCGAAGTTCTTTGCCGTTCTGCGGTGCTTTCTGGAAGGTCCGGCGCCGGCGGGGTCCCAGGAGGCGGTGGCGACGGCCGGCTAGCCGGCGAATCGGGGTTACCGCTCGGCGCCGGACTGATGGCTCAGGTGGCCGCCGAAAGGTCCAGTGGGGCCTTCTTGCGGGGATTGGCGCGGAAAAAGGCGGCGGTATTGCCGATCCGGTCGATGAGATCCGCCTGGGTGCGGCTGGCGATGGCGGCGATGAACGCATCCCGCAGGGCGCGGTCGCCGGCGGCGATCTTGACCTTGATGAGCTCATGGTGATCCAGGGCCAGCTCGATCTCGGCCAGCACGGCTTCGGTCAGCCCGGCCTGGCCGAGGCTGACGACGGGTTTGAGGTGATGGACCTGTTTCTTGAGCCAGCGCTTCTGTTGCTCGGTGGGCCGCATGCGGGGGGATGCTCCGGTCAGGGGTGGATAGGGGCCGTCATTCTATACTCGAAGCCACGCCCGGCAGGGGTACCAGGTCAGACCCTGACCCCGGAGGCGGACGTGAAGCTGTCCAGGACCTGGACATAGTTGCCGCGCTCGAATTCCGCCGGGTTGGGCACCGCCAGGGCGCTCATGCGGCCCCTGAAATCCTCCAGGGTCTCGAAGCCCTGGTCCTCCATCCAACGCCCGATACCGGCGCGGACCCGGCCTAGGGCACGGGGACCCTCCCGCAGTAGCAGGCTGCACAGATGCACCACGTCGGCGCCGGCCAGCAGCAGCTTGAGGGCATCCTCGGCGCTATGGACGCCGCCGGTGGCCCCCAGGGAGAGGTTGACGCGCCCGTGGAGCAGGGCGATCCAGCGCATCGCCAGCAGGGACTCGGCGGAGGTGGA
>SBFV01000426.1 GCA_006227775.1 Gammaproteobacteria bacterium
TCACTGCCGACTTGCACCGGCAACAGGCCGCGCGTCTCGCCCGGGACGACCCTGACCGCCTGCTCAAGCACCGCGTGCAGATCGAGATACTCGATAAGCTGCGGCGCATCTACAGCGTGGCCGAGCATATGGCGATTTCGGTACTGCCACGGGGCGTCCTCGTCGGGGAACTGTCTGGCTAGACTTGTGACGACGTAGCCCCGTGCCGACTTGTCCGGCGCGGGGCCATGTAATGCGCGGACCCGCGATGCCGATTAGCCTCGGTACCCCAATCGCCATCGCCGCGGATGAACACCGACCAGTGCGGGCGCGAAATGCGCTTGAGCAGTTGCCATAACCCCGGGGCACTGTATTGGGAGGCGGTCTGATTTCCCCCCTGGACCTCAACGTCGCGGATCAGGCGCTGGTTGGCGATGAAATCGGTACGCCGCCCGGAGCGACCCGATCTATGCCCCTATCCCCCGCTCAACGCAGTGCCCTG
Organism: Gammaproteobacteria bacterium; assembly: GCA_006227775.1. GTDB lineage: Bacteria > Pseudomonadota > Gammaproteobacteria > Chromatiales > Chromatiaceae > M0108. The sequence continues at coordinate 482 of SBFV01000426.1, forward strand.
GCCGGTCTGGCCCTCATCGAGGAGGGCTCCGTGCGCATGGCGCCACTGCTCGTAGTGCCGGCCTTGCTGAGGGAGATGGGCCTTGATCCCGTTCCGGTGATCGCGGAGGCCGGGCTCGACCCATCCCTCTTTGCGGACCCAGACAACACAATCCCCTTCACCGACGGTGGCCGCTTACTGGCACTGTGCGCGAGCCGGACCGGCTGCCCGCACCTGGGGCTCCTGATGGGGGAGCGGCAGGGCCTGAGCGTGCTTGGGCCCCTGGGGCATCTGGCCCGTCACGCACCTGACCTCGGTACGGCGCTACGCGACATCATTCTGTTCCTGCATGTCCATGACCGCGGTGCCGTACCCGCACTCCGGATCAGCGGTGACCGGGCGCTGTTGGGCTACACCATCTATCAGTCCGAGGTCCCTGGCACCCTGCAGATCTACGACGCCGCGGTGGCGATTATCTACCGGCTGCTGCAGGAACTGTCTGGCCCGGGTTGGGAGGCGAGCGAGGTTCGCCTCTGCCATCCGCTGCCTGCCGACATCAAGCCCTACCGGCGCATCTATCGCACCAGATTGCGCTTCGGCGCAGAGTGTTACGGGGTTGTTTTCGAGACAGCCTGCCTCGACCGCCCAGTCGCGGGCGCCGACCCGGTGGTCTACCGGCGGACCCTGCAGCAGATCTCCGCCCTGTCGGCGTTGGACAGCGGCGACATCGTCGGCCAGATCCGTCGGGTGCTGCGCCGACTGCTGGTCGGTGGTGCCGGTAAGGTGGACACTTCGCTGGCCGAGGTCGCGAGGATGTTTTCGCTCCATCCCCGCACCCTGAACCGCCGCCTGCGGGACCAGGGAACCAGCTTCAAGGCGCTGATCGATGCCCTGCGCTATGAGATGGCGCGCCAGCTCCTGCGGGACACCTGCCTACCGGCGGCGGAGATCGCCGCCGCGCTCGACTATTCCGAGCCCTCCGCCTTCAACCGCGCCTTCCGCCGCTGGTCCGGGATGGCGCCGCTGGCCTGGCGCGCCGCCGAGCCCCCCCGGAGAGGCTGTGCAAGCACCCCAGGCAGGCCGAACCGTTGCGAGTTTTAGGTTACGAGTTTTCGTATCCGAATCGATCAGGGCATCGGCTTCGGCCTGCCGAGTGTGGTCAGTAACTTCAAGGGCTATGGCGACGGTTCCATCGACTGCGATCTACGGGACTGGACGAACTCCTCCCGCATAACCCAGGTGCAGAGCGATCTCACCGCGGCCGTCTAGGATACGGTGCACGCGACGGGTCTGAGTTTCCCCTTCCCGCGGGGCGAGGTCCGGCTGCCACAGGATGGAGCCGGGGGTACCCCGGGCTCCGGGTGAGCACCCCACCCGGCGGCGGTACAGGAGCTTTCCCAGCGATTTGTCGCGAGATGTCAAGCGGTCCGGGTCCTGAGCTCGATACGATTGGCACCGCCAACCTTCCCCGGGGTTGCATGGGGGGTCATTGGCACTCTGATACCTCAACCAATCGCATGAGGAGCACCCAACATGAATCCCGGAATCCGACACCTGTCACCCGTCCCATGGCGGAAGGGTTGGGCCCTGCTTATGGGCTTCGTCGCGGCGGCCACCCTCCAGGCGGCCGCCGCTGAGGGAGTGCCGCACGGCGCCCCCCAAGTCACGGGCGTCCTCGGCTCGCCAGACGCGACCACCACGATCAGCGGTCAACAATTGCCAGCGCCCGAGCCGACGTTCGGCGGTGTCATCAAGCACGACGCCCTCCAGTCCAAGCCCTGGTGGGCCCCGCGCATAGTCCCCCCGGCCCAGGCCCCCAATGTGCTGCTCATCATCACCGACGACGCCGGTTTTGGCATCCCCAGCACCTTCGGCGGGGTCGTCCCCACGCCCACCATGGACCAGATCGCGTCCGAGGGCCTGCGCTACAACAACATCCACTCGACCGCCCTGTGCTCCCCGACTCGGGCCGCGCTCATCACCGGGCGCAACCACCATTCGGTGGGCTTCGGCGTCATCTCGGAGCAGTCCACTGGCTTCCCCGGCTACAACAGCATCATCCCCGAGGATAAGGCAACCATAGGGCGCATCCTCCTCGACAACGGCTATGCCACCTCCTGGTTCGGCAAGGACCACAACACCCCGGCCTTCGCCGCGAGCCAGGTCGGGCCCTTTGACCAGTGGCCGACTGGGATGGGCTTCGAGTACTTCTACGGCTTCGTCGGCGGCGACGCCAACCAGTGGCAGCCCAACCTGTTCCGCAACACCACCCAGATCTATCCCTTTGCCGGTAATCCGGAGTGGAACCTGATCACAGGGATGGCCGACGACGCCATCGCCTACCTCAATCGCATCAACCAGACGGACCCCAGCAAGCCCTTCTTCGTCAAATACGCCCCGGGTGCGACCCACGCCCCCCACCACCCGACGAAGGAATGGGTGGAGAAGATCCAGGCGATGCACCTCTTTGATGACGGCTACGAAAAGCTGCGTGAGCGGATCTTCGAGAACCAGAAGCGCCTGGGGGTCATCCCGGCGGATACCCAGTTGGAGCCCTGGCCCAAGGACGTCCTCAAGCCCTGGGATGAACTGACCGATGTGGAGAAAAAGCTCTTCATCCGCCAGGTGGAGGTCTTCGCCGCCTATGCCGCCTATAGCGACCACGAGATCGGGCGCGTCGTCCAGGCCATCGCCGACATGGGCAAGCTCGACAATACGCTGATCATCTACATCAACGGCGACAACGGGACCAGCGCCGAGGGCGGCCCCTTGGGGACCCCCAACGAGGTGGCCTTCTTCAACGGGCTGAACATGCTCCCCGCCGAGGTCCAGATGAAGTGGTACGACGTCTGGGGCACCGAGCAGACCTACAACCACATGTCCGCCGGCTGGTCCTGGGCCTTCGACACCCCCTTCACCTGGTTCAAGCAGAACGCCTCCAAGCTGGGTGGCATCCGCCAGAACATGGCCGTCTCCTGGCCTGCCCGGATCAAGGATAAGGGGGGGCTGCGCGAGCAGTTCATGCATGTGATCGACGTGGTGCCCACCATCCTCGAAGTCGCCGGGATCCCCGCCCCGGAGCAGGTGGACGGCATCAAGCAGAAGCCCATCGAAGGCACGAGCTTCGCCTATACCTTCGATGCCGAGCATGCCAAGGTCCCCTCCCGCCACAAGACCCAGTACTTCGAGATGATGGGCCAGTGGGCCCTGTATCACGACGGCTGGCTGCTCTCGACCAAGGTGAATCGCGCCCCGTGGGAGGCCTTCGGCGCCGCCAATCCGGACCCCCTCAATAACCAGGTCCTGGAACTCTACGACCTGACCAAGGATTTCAGCCAGTCCCACGACATCGCCG
>SBFV01000444.1 GCA_006227775.1 Gammaproteobacteria bacterium
TCGTGGTGGAAGAGACCGCCGATGGCCATCAGCATCAGGCTGACCGTGCAGTTGCCGCCGATGAAGTCGCGCTTGCCTGAGGCCAGGGCCGCCTCGATGACCTCCAGGTTGACCGGGTCGAGGATGATGGTGCTCTCCGGCGCCATGCGCAGGCTGGAGGCGGCGTCGATCCAGTAGCCCCGCCAGCCGGCGGCGCGCAACTGGGGATAGACGGCCTTGGTGTAGTCGCCACCCTGGCAGGTGACGATCACATCCAGGGCCGCCAAGGCCTCCAGGTCATTGGCGTCCCGCAGGGGCGCGGCCCCCTTGCCCACATCCGGACCCGGCTGACCGACCTGGGAGGTGGTGAAGAAGACCGGCTCGGGGATGGTGGCGAAGTCGTTCTCCTCCAGCATGCGGCCCATGAGGACCGAACCCACCATGCCCCGCCAGCCAACGAAACCGATCCGATTGCACTCGACCTGACTCATCGCCTTCACTCCTCACCTAGGGCCGCCAGCACGGCGTCGCCCATTTCACTCGTACCCACCTGGCGCATCCCGGCCGACATGATATCGGCGGTGCGCAGCCCCTGATCGAGGACCCGGGTGACCGCCTGCTCGATGCGCCGGGCATTGTCCTCGTCGCCGAAGCTGTAGCGCAGCAACATGGCCACCGACAGGATGGTGGCCAGGGGATTGGCGACCCCCTTCCCGGCGATGTCCGGCGCCGAGCCATGGATCGGCTCGTACATCCCCTTGCCGTGAGCGTCAAGCGAGGCCGAGGGCAGCATGCCGATCGAACCCGTCAGCATGGAGGCTTCGTCCGACAGTATGTCGCCGAACATGTTGTCGGTGACGATGACGTCGAACTGCTTGGGCCAGCGCACGAGCTGCATGGCCGCGTTGTCCACGTACATGTGGGAGAGCTCGATCTCCGGATAGTCGGTCTCGACGATGCGCGTGGCGACCTCCCGCCACAGCCCGGTGGTCTCGAGCACGTTCGCCTTGTCGACCGAGCACAGGCGCTTGCCGCGCTTCATGGCGATGTCGCAGGCGACGCGCACGATGCGGTCGATCTCGGACTCGCGGTACAGCAGGGTGTTCACGCCCTGGCGCTCGCCGCTCTCCAGCGTCGAGACACCGCGCGGCTTGCCGAAGTAGATCCCGCTGGTGAGCTCGCGCACGATCATGATGTCTAGGCCCGACACCACCTCGGGCCGCAGGGTCGAGGCCGCGGCAAGCTGCGGATAGAGGATCGCTGGCCGCAGGTTGGCGAACAGATCCAGCTCCGCCCGAAGACCGAGCAGGCTCGCCCGCTCGGGCCGCATGGCGACCTCGAGCGTATCCCACTTCGGCCCCCCGACCGCGCCGAGCAGCACGGCGTCGGCCTTTTTCGCCAGCTGGAGCGTGGACGCGGGGAGCGCGTGCCCGGCCTCGTCGTAGGCCGCACCGCCCACCAGGGCCTCGTCCATCGTGATGTCCAGGCCGAAGCCGTCGCGCAGGCGCGCGAGGACCTTGACCGCCTCGTTGACGATTTCCGGGCCGATGCCGTCACCCGCCAGGATCAGAATCTGTTTGCTCACGTCTGTGGATGCCTATGCGTTACTTCAAATAGGGTGTGGTTGGAAAATCTAGGCGAACAGCCAGGGGGCCTCGGCCTTGCGCCGCGCCTCGTAGGCGCGGATGGTGTCCACGTGCTGGAGGGTGAGACCAATGTCATCCAGGCCCTTGTGCAGGCACTCCTTGTGGAAGGAGTCCATCTCAAAGGGGATGGGCTTGCCTCCGGTCGGGGTCAGGGTCTGCGCCAGCAGGTTGACCTCGATCTCCAGGGCCTGGGGGCCGCCGGCCTGGGTGAAGAGCCAGTCGATGCGGGCGCCGTCGAGGACGATGGGCAGGATGCCGTTCTTGAAACAGTTGTTGAAGAAGATATCGGCGTAGCTCGGGGCGAGGATGACGCGGAAGCCATAGTCCAGCAGTGCCCAGGGGGCGTGCTCGCGGGAGGAGCCGCAGCCGAAGTTCTCCCGGGTCAGCAGGATGCTGGCCCCGGCATAGCGCGGGTCGTTGAGGACGAAGTCCGGGTTGAGGGGCCGGTGGGTGCAGTCCTGGCCGGGCTCGCCCCGATCCAGATAGCGCCACTCGTCGAAGAGGTTGGGCCCGAAGCCGGTGCGCTCGATGCTCTTCAAAAACTGCTTGGGGATGATGGCGTCGGTGTCGACATTGGCGCGGTCCAGGGGGCAGACCTTGCCGGTGAAATCGGCGAATTTTTCCATGATCGAATCCTCGGGCGGGGCCGCTTACAGGGTGCGCGCGTCGATGAAGTGGCCGGTGACGGCGGCGGCGGCGGCCATGGCCGGGCTCACCAGGTGGGTGCGCCCACCCGGCCCCTGCCGGCCCTCGAAGTTGCGGTTGGAGGTGGAGGCGCAGCGCTCCCCCGGCTCCAGGCGGTCGGCGTTCATGGCCAGGCACATGGAGCAGCCCGGGTCGCGCCACTCGAAGCCGGCGGCGGTGAAGATCTCGTGCAGCCCTTCGGCCTCGGCCTGTTCCTTGACCGGTCCTGAGCCCGGCACCACCAGGGCCAGCTTGATGGACGGGGCCACCTGGCGGCCCTTGACCACCGCGGCGGCGGCGCGCAGGTCCTCGATGCGGGAATTGGTGCAGGAGCCGATGAAGACCTTGTCCGGGCGGATCGCGGTGATGGGGGTACCGGCCTCCAGGCCCATGTACTCCAGGGCGCGGCGCATGCCGGCGGCCTTGGTCGGGTCCGGCTCGGCGGCGGGATTGGGCACCCGGTCGTCGATCGCCACCACCATCTCCGGCGAGGTCCCCCAGGTGACCTGGGGCTTGATGGCGGCGGCATCCAGGTGCACCACCCGGTCGAACTTGGCGTCCGGGTCACTCACCAGGGTGCGCCAGTGGGCGGCGGCCCGCGCGAAGAGGTCACCCTGGGGGGCGAAGGGCCGGCCGCGCACATAGTCGATGGTCTTCTCGTCCACCGCCACCAGGCCAGCGCGGGCGCCGGCCTCGATGGTCATGTTGCAGACGGTCATGCGCCCCTCCATGGACAGGTCACGAATGGCGGAGCCGCCGAACTCGATGACATACCCGGTCCCGCCGGCGGTACCGATCTGGCCGATGATGGCCAGGACGATGTCCTTGGCGGTGACGCCCCGCCCCAACTGGCCGTCGACGCTCACCAGCATGGTCTTGGACTTGCGCTGCAACAGGCACTGGGTAGCAAGCACGTGCTCCACCTCGGAGGTGCCGATGCCGAAGGCCAGGGCGCCGAAGGCGCCGTGGGTGGAGGTATGGGAGTCGCCACAGACGATGGTCATGCCCGGCAGGGTGAAGCCCTGCTCCGGCCCCATGACATGGACGATGCCCTGGCGCGGGTCGCTCATGCCGAACTCGGTGATGCCAAACTCGACGCAATTGCGGCCCAGGGTCTCCACCTGCAAGCGCGACACGGGATCGACGATGCCCTGATGGCGGTCCTTGGTGGGGACATTGTGGTCCGGCACCGCCAGATTGGCCTGGGTGCGCCAGGGCTGGCGTCCCGCCAACCGCAGGCCGGCGAAGGCCTGGGGGGAGGTGACCTCATGCACCAACTGGCGGTCGATATAGAGGAGCGCCGTACCGTCCTCGTCATAGCGGACGAGGTGCTCGTCCCAAAGTTTGTCAAACAGGGTCTGGGCTGCCATGGACAAGGCCTCCGGCCATAACGGTAGGTCGATCGAACAAGGGAAAAAGGATAAAGGGCCAGGTGCAGGCGCGCAAACGCGGTGCGACGAGCGGTATCGAGATCAGCCGTCGATTGACGGCACCCCCGGATTCGCA